>NZ_DASYBS010000025.1:0-60925 GCF_036500665.1 Cedecea sp. | reverse complement strand
ACCCAACTCAGGCGGGGTTGAGCTGCCGGGAGCAGCGAAAGAGAGCGATCGTCGGGAACGAATCGCGAACGACCCCGAATGTTTGGGTGATGGCCGGTGGGTTTACCGCTTCAGCGGCGATGAGCTCGCCGGGCGCCGGGGGTTGTCAGGGGGCATGGCGTAATGCCACCTGACACGTTCACCGTTTGCAGTGGTGACAGAAATAAATGATGTTACGGTGAACGGAAAAACTGCAAACTAATATATTCCCACTCGGAACACCCCAAAAAACACACCTACCGCCACGCGACAACGCTCACAGAACGGCATATGATTATCGGCTCCCTTACCACCTTGTGGAGACCGTATGTCGCTACGTATTGAAGTCATCAAAGATAAAGTCCTCTCAGATAACTACTTCATCCTGCGCAATATTACTTATGATCTGTCTCGTAACGGCGCCGAAAGCGTGCGTCACAAGCGCGAAGTCTATGACCGCGGCAACGGCGCGACCATCCTGCTTTATAACCGGGAAAAGAAAACCGTGGTGCTGACGCGCCAGTTCCGCGTCGCAACCTGGGTGAACGGCAATACCGACGGGCGACTGATTGAAGCCTGTGCCGGGCTGCTGGACGCCGACGAGCCGGAGGTTTGCGCCCGCAAAGAGGCGATGGAGGAGACGGGCTTTCAGGTGGGGGAGGTTGAAAAAGTCTTTGAGCTGTATATGTCTCCCGGTGGCGTGACAGAAATCGTCTACTTCTATTTGGCGGAATACAGCGACACCCAGAGGGAAAGCGAGGGCGGCGGCGTAGAGGATGAAGATATCGAAGTGCTGGAAATGCCCTTCAGCCAGGCGCTGGCGATGATGCGTAAGGGCGACATTCGCGACGGTAAGACGGTGATACTGTTGCAACAGTTACAGTTACGCAATGTCATGGATTAATATTCTGTAAAATCATAAAATTAACATTTTTAATATTGGCATAAATCTATCCGACAAATCTGATTGAGCAGGCTGTCTCTGGAGCCGAAGATACGTGACATTATCGTACGTTTTTCACGCTTCGCTTCTTAGGGTCAGCCTTTAATGTCTTATCGGATCTCATTCCTGCTTCTGCTCACTTTGCTTGTGGCAAACGCTGCAATGGCCGCTCCGGCGCAAAAGCAGTTTTCCGACTGGCAGGTGACCTGCAATAACCAGAACTTCTGTAGCGCCCGTAATACCGGGCTGCATCAGGGGCTGGTGATGACGCTGTCCCGCGGTGCAGGTGCACGCAATGACGTTAATTTGCGCATCGACTTTGGCAACCTCGAGAGCGCCGATGTCAAAGTGCCGCCTGTTGAACCGCGGCTCAGGTTGGACGGTGGGCCGCTGGTTCTTATGCAAAATGAGTGGAAAATCACGCCCCATCATCTGATGACCAACAACGCGGAGGCGATTAATGCCCTGCTCAACGCGATAGGTAACGGCGATAAAATAACGCTTGCCGGCGGGGTTGGGGTTATTTCACTCAGCGGGCTGAAAGCGGCGCTGCTGTTTATCGACAGCCAGCAAAAGCGTGTTGGTAGCGAAACCGCATGGATCAAAAAAGGTGATGGGCCGCCTCTCAGCGTGCCTCCCGCTCCTGCATTAAAAGAAGTCACACTTCCCGCAACGCCGCCCGCGCCATTCTCCCATGATGAACTTAACGATCTGCTGGATTTCGGTACCTGGCGCATGAATAACAGCCAGTGCTCGCTCGACCCGATGCGGCGTGAAGTCAGGGTTTTCCCGCTTACCGATGATAAAGCATTGATGCTGACCAGCTGCGAAGCGGGGGCCTATAACGTAGTGGATTTAGCGTGGGTAGTTTCACGGCAAAAGCCGTTCGTTGCCCGCCCGATTCGCCTCAGGCTGCCGTTTATACCCGATAGCGGCATCACGGAGTTGGAATTAATGAACACCGGGTTTGATGAGCATAACCGGGAGCTAACGACGCTGTCTAAAGGCCGTGGGAGTGGGGATTGTGGGGTGGCAACACGCTGGCGTTATGACGGGCAACGCTTCCGCCTGGTGCGCTTTGCCGCCGAGTCCGCCTGCGATGAGTGGCATAAAGCGGGGGGCTGGCCGACGCTGTGGGTAACGAAATAGGCTCAAGGCACCGAGGTTGCCGGGCCTGAAGCTGGCCCGGCTGAGGGGAGGTTATTTTTTTCCGAGTGCTTTTTTCGCCGTTGCCACGATGTTCTCTACCGTAAAGCCGAAGAACGGGAACAGCTTCCCGGCAGGGGCGGACTCACCGAAGGTTGTCATGCCGACAATGCCGCCCTTAAGGCCGACATATTTGTACCAGTAATCAGCAATGCCGGCTTCCACCGCCACGCGGGCCCGCACTTCATAAGGCAAGACTGACTCCTGATACACCTCATCCTGGGCGTCGAAAACGTCGGTGGACGGTATCGATACTACGCGAACCTTGTGTCCCTCTTTACCCAGCACCGCTGCGGCTTCGACGGTTATCTCTACCTCCGAGCCGGTGGCAATCAGGATGATGTCCGGCTTGCCGTCGCTGTCTTTCAGAATATAACCCCCGCGGCCGATCGCTTTCAGCTGCTCGGGCGTACGATCCATCTGGGCAAGATTCTGGCGAGAGAGGATCAGCGCCGTTGGCCCGGTCTGGCGTTCGAGCGCGGCTTTCCAGGCGACGGCGGCTTCAACCTGGTCACAGGGGCGCCAGGTGCTGAAGTTTGGCGTAAGTCTCAGGCTGGCCAGCTGCTCAACGGCCTGATGGGTTGGGCCATCTTCCCCAAGCCCGATGGAATCATGGGTATAAACCATGATCTGCCGGGCCTTCATCAGCGCCGCCATACGCGCCGCGTTGCGGGCGTATTCGACAAACATCAGGAAGGTTGCGGTATAAGGAATAAAGCCGCCGTACAGCGCAATACCGTTGGCGATGGCGGTCATGCCGAACTCGCGCACGCCGTAGTGAATATAATTCCCGGAAGTGTCCTCTTTAATCGACTTCGAGCCTTTCCAGATGGTCAGGTTACTCGGGGCGAGGTCGGCGGAGCCGCCAAGCAGCTCCGGCAATATCGGGCCGAAGGCGTTAAGTGTATTTTGCGAAGCCTTACGGGTCGCAATCTTGTCCGGATTAGCCTGCAGTTGTTCAATATACTGTTGGGCGGTTTTCTGCCAGTTTTCCGGCAGTTTGCCTTCGGTACGGCGTTTAAACTCGGCGCTAAGGGTTGGATGGGCTTTAGCGTAGGCGGCAAACTTCTCCTTCCAGCGGGCCTCCGCTTTCTCTCCTGCCTCTTTAGCATCCCAGGCGTGATAAACCTCTTTTGGGATCTCGAAAGGCGGGTATTTCCAGCCCAGTTTCTTGCGCGCCAGGGCCACTTCTTCTTCTCCAAGCGGCGAGCCGTGGGCCTCTTCTTTGCCCGATTTGTTTGGCGAACCAAAACCGATGACGGTGCGGCAGATAATCAGCGAAGGTTTGTCTTTAACGCTCTGCGCTTCTTTGATGGCTTTTTTAAGCGCTTCCGGGTCGTGGCCGTCTATCTCATGGATCACGTGCCAGTGATAGGCTTCGAAGCGTTTTGCCGTGTCGTCGGTAAACCAGCCGTCGGTTTCCCCGTCGATGGAAATCCCGTTGTGGTCGTAGAAACCAATCAGCTTACCCAGGCCCAGCGTACCGGCAAGGGAAGAGACCTCATGGGAAATCCCCTCCATCAGGCAGCCGTCGCCCATAAACACATAGGTGTAATGATCAACAATGTCGTGGCCGGGTTGGTTAAACTGCGCGGCCAGCGTGCGCTCGGCTATCGCCATCCCCACGGCGTTGGCTAACCCCTGGCCAAGCGGGCCGGTGGTGGTTTCCACACCGGGGGTATAGCCCACTTCCGGGTGGCCTGGGGTTTTGGAGTGAAGCTGGCGGAAGTTTTTCAACTCCTCCAGCGGCAGGTCATAGCCGCTCAGGTGCAGCAGGCTGTAAAGCAGCATCGACGCATGGCCGTTCGATAAAACAAAGCGGTCGCGGTTGGCCCAGTGCGGGTTAGACGGATTATGTTGAAGAAAGTCATTCCACAACACTTCGGCGATATCGGCCATGCCCATTGGCGCACCGGGGTGACCGGAGTTGGCTTTCTGGACCGCATCCATACTCAGGGCGCGAATGGCGTTGGCAAGCTCTTTACGTGATGACATGTTTCACTCCAGGTCTTGTTAAAGTTTGGCGGCGAGCAGATCTTCCAGTTTTCGTTGGTCTACGGCGAACAGACGGATCCCTTCGGCCAGTTTTTCGACGGCCATAGCGTCCTGATTATGTTCCCAACGGAATTCAGCTTCACTCATTGGCGTTGGACGGCGGAACCCTTGCGAATGAGGGATCAGTTTACGCACAACTTCTTCTTCGCTGTCCTGCAACTGCTGCAGCAGGTTTGGCGCGATGGTCAGCCTGTCACAGCCCGCCAGCGCAAGGATTTGCTCGGTGCGGCGGAAGCTGGCACCCATAACGATGGTTTCATAGTTATGTTGCTTGAAATAGTCGTAGATATTGCGCACCGATTTCACGCCCGGATCCTCTTCCACTACGTAGGGATCCATCGGTTTGCGGGCCTGATACCAGTCGTAAATACGGCCCACGAACGGGGAAATCAGGAAGACGCCGGCTTCCGCACAGGCGCGAGCCTGAGCAAAAGAAAACAGCAGCGTCAGGTTGCAGTTGATGCCTTCTTTTTGCAGCTCTTCTGCCGCGCGGATCCCTTCCCAGGTTGAAGCCAACTTGATAAGGATACGGGACTTATCGATCCCTTGTTCCGCGTACAGCTCTACCAGGCGACGAGCCTTGCTGATGCTCTTTTCTTTGTCATACGACAGACGAGCATCCACTTCGGTTGAAACGCGCCCCGGAATGCTTTTCAGAATTTCCGCACCCACATTGACCGCTAGTTTGTCACTCGCTTCGGCCACTATCTGCTCTCTACTGCCGCCACGTTTCTTGCCGTAGGCCAGGGCGTCGTCAATAAGCGGTTGATATTGCTCAAGTCCTGCGGCTTTTAACAACAGCGAAGGGTTGGTGGTGGCGTCTTCAGGCTGGTAGTGGCGAATGGATTCGATATCACCGCTGTCGGCAACGACAGTGGTGTACTGTTTAATACTGTCTAGCTGATTCATTACTATCTCCTTGAAAAGCAATGTCTTACCTGAGCGTTCCGTGTCGCTCACCGTGAAAAATCACTCTTTGCCTAACCCAAAAGCATAGCAGATGGGGAGCTGTTACGGGGTGGCCGCTAACATCGGTTCTATAGTTAGCTAACAATAATTACGCCTAATCTTAATAGTATGGCTACCTTCAAAGTTTGCGAAACGTGCCCGCGTGATACTACGTGGCTGACGTAACAATAAAGAAGACCGAAAAAGGAACGATGCAATGGATGAACAACTGAAGCAAAGTGCCCTCGATTTCCATGAATTTCCGATCCCGGGGAAAATCCAGGTTTCTCCGACCAAGCCCCTTGCCACCCAGCGCGATCTGGCGCTGGCGTATTCACCGGGCGTAGCGGCACCTTGCCTTGAAATTGAAAAGGATCCGCTGGCAGCCTACAAGTACACCGCGCGCGGCAACCTTGTTGGCGTGGTGTCTAACGGTACCGCAGTGCTCGGGCTGGGTAACATTGGTGCGCTGGCGGGTAAGCCGGTGATGGAAGGGAAAGGCGTTCTGTTTAAAAAATTCGCCGGTATCGATGTCTTCGACATCGAAATTGATGAGATGGATCCGGACAAGCTGGTCGACATTGTTGCCGCGCTGGAGCCAACCTTCGGCGGCATCAACCTGGAAGATATCAAAGCGCCTGAGTGCTTCTACATCGAGCAGAAGCTGCGCGAACGCATGAACATTCCGGTGTTCCACGACGACCAGCACGGCACTGCGATTATTTGTACCGCGGCGGTGCTTAACGGCCTGCGCGTAGTGGAAAAGAACATTTCCGACGTGCGGCTGGTGGTGTCTGGCGCGGGAGCTTCCGCTATCGCCTGTATGAACCTGCTGGTTGCGCTGGGCATGCAGAAACACAACATCGTGGTTTGCGACTCTAAGGGCGTTATCTATAAAGGCCGCGAAGAGAACATGGCGGAAACCAAGGCCGCCTATGCCGTGGAAGACAGCGGCAAACGGACGCTGGACGATGTGATTGAAGGTGCGGACATCTTCCTCGGCTGTTCCGGTCCGAAAGTGCTGACCCAGGAAATGGTGAAGAAGATGGGCAAAGCGCCGCTGATTCTGGCGCTGGCTAACCCGGAACCTGAAATTCTGCCGCCGCTGGCGAAAGAAGTGCGTCCTGAAGCGATCATATGTACCGGCCGTTCCGACTATCCGAACCAGGTAAACAACGTGCTGTGCTTCCCGTTCATCTTCCGCGGCGCGCTGGACGTTGGCGCCACCGCAATTAATGAAGAGATGAAGCTTGCCGCGGTTCATGCCATTGCGGAACTGGCCCACGCCGAGCAGAGCGACGTTGTGGCCTCCGCCTACGGCGAGCAGGAACTGACGTTTGGCCCGGAATACATCATTCCTAAGCCTTTTGACCCGCGTCTGATCGTCAAAATTGCGCCTGCGGTCGCGAAGGCGGCGATGGACTCCGGCGTGGCCACGCGGCCGATTCAGGATTTTGATGCCTACGTCGAGAAGCTGGCCGAGTTTGTCTATAAAACAAACCTGTTTATGAAGCCTATTTTCTCCCAGGCGCGCAAAGAGCCGAAGCGCGTGGTACTGAGTGAAGGGGAAGAGGCTCGCGTGCTGCACGCGTCGCAGGAACTCATCACCTTAGGGCTGGCGAAGCCTATCCTGATTGGGCGCCCGAGCGTCATCGAAATGCGCATCAAAAAGCTGGGCCTGCAAATTCAGCCGGGCAAAGATTTTGAGATCGTGAACAACGAGTCCGATCCGCGCTTTAAAGAGTACTGGAACGAGTACTACAACATCATGAAGCGCCGCGGGATCACTCAGGAGCAGGCGCAGCGGGCGGTGATCAGCAACACCACGGTGATCGGTGCGATCATGGTGCATCGCGGCGAGGCGGACGCCCTGATTTGCGGGACGATCGGCGAGTACCATGAGCACTTCGACGTGGTGGAGAAGCTGTTTGGCTACCGCGAAGGCGTGAAAGCAGCCGGGGCGATGAACGCGCTGCTGCTGCCGAGCGGCAACACCTTTATCGCCGACACCTACGTGAACGATGACCCAACGCCGGAAGAGCTGACGGAAATCACCTTGCTGGCGGCGGAAACGGTGCGCCGCTTCGGCATCGAGCCGAAAGTCGCGCTGTTGTCCCACTCCAACTATGGCTCATCTAACAGTAAAGCGGCCTGCAAAATGCGTAAAACGCTGGAGCTGGTACGCGAGCGTGCGCCGGAGCTGGAAATTGACGGTGAGATGCACGGGGATGCGGCGCTGGTCGAAAGTATTCGTCATGAGCGCATGCCGGACAGCCCGCTGAAAGGTTCGGCCAATATCCTGATCATGCCGAACGTTGAGGCGGCGCGTATTAGCTACAACCTGCTGCGTGTTTCAAGCTCTGAAGGGGTGACCGTCGGGCCGGTACTGATGGGCGTGGCGAAGCCTGTTCACGTGCTGACGCCGATAGCCTCTGTGCGCCGTATCGTGAATATGGTGGCGCTGGCCGTGGTGGAAGCGCAGACCGCTCCGCTTTAATAGGGGGAGTCTGAAGAAAAGCACGAGGCTTGCCTCGTGCTTTTCTTTTTCCTGCGTTTTACATCGTGGAGAAGGCGTTCATTACGATGCCGCCGCAAATAATAAGCACCATTGAGAAGATGGCCGGGAAGTCCGGGCGTTGCTTATAAAGTATCATTGAGCAAATTGTTACCCCAACAATGCCGAATCCGCACCATAGGGAATAAGCAACCCCTACCGGGATAGTGCTCATGGCCCGCGTCAGGGCGAAGTAGCACAGCGAATAAGCGCATATCACCAGCACCGAAGGCCCCAGTTTGCTGAACCCGTTGGTTTTCTTAATCATCGAGGTGCCGGTAATTTCTGAGCCGATGGAGAGCGCCAGCCATAAAAAGCCTAGATTAAACATAGATGCATCCTTTCAGGTTAATGGGCGACGTGGTTATTGAGCGGAGCGGCGCCGTCAGGCGGCGTTTCTGTTGGCTCTTCGCTGCCCATTTTGGAGAATAAATTCATAATAATGATGCCGCTGGCGATGATGACCATCCCGATAATGGCCGCCATATCCGGATGCTGGCCGTAAAACAGCATACCCAGCGTAGAGACCATCAAAATACCGGTGCCGGACCAGGTGGCATAAGCCAGACCGACGGGAATATCTTTGACCGCGCGGGAAAGCGAGTAGTAGCAGATGCAGTAGAGTACGACGATCAGCGCCAGCAGCAGCGTTTTGGTCATCCCTTCGCTGTTATCGAACATTTTTAGCGTCGACGTTGCCGAGGTTTCGGACAAAATAACCAGCAGCATCCATAGCCAACATTTTGTTTTAGAAGACATAAGTTAAACTCCAGGGGTTACGATTTAAGGTAAGGTTCTTTTTTCTGTTTTTAAAAAATCGACGGCGGCATCGGTAAGCTGCGCATTGGGTGCTGAGGCCAGCGCAGGATTATTCATTATGTCTGTGACAGTGAGATAACGGCGTGAGCCGTCGGCCTTAGCCGCTGCCGCCACGTCTGAGCCAAGCCTTTCCAGTAGCTCATTCATCGTGCATAACGCGACGCCTATCTCCGCTACTTTGGCCAGTGTCGCTTGTATATGCGCGCCGTAGGCAGATTGCGCCCGTGCGCCGCGCAGCTGGTTCAGTTCGCTGTTGGGATCGCAGTGATAGCGCAGAGCCAGAACCGGTAGACCAATGAGTAATGCGTCGTGCAGGCGCCTGGCTATCGGGCTTTGCAGCGTACCGTTCACCAGCTCTGCCGCCAGCGAGTAGTCGAGAAACGGCAACACCAGCGCCCGCCACTGCCCCTTCGGCAAGGTGTGCTGCCATTCGCTTGGCAGAAGCGTTTTGCCTGCCGTCTGCCATAGCCCGGCATCGCTTATCCCGTCTTCCAGCGCGAGGGTCAGAGGGTGGCCGCACTCTGCCAGACGATGGCGAATTTCGTGGCGATATCCCTCGGCGTGCGTGACAAGGACCAGCACCGGCGGACGCAGGCGCTGGAGGATCTGTTGCACCAGACTGTCAATTTGCTCCTCGGTCATGGTGAACCTCCGTTAACCCAGCAGAATGACCTGCGCGCCGTTTTTCAGTCCGGCAGCATTGGCCTCTTCGGTATCGATGTGGAATTCCAGGGCGAAGTCGTCGCGTACCCGTACCACCACTTCATCGAAGGTCAGTTGGCGTTCGCCCTGGCTGCGCACGCTGACCTTTTGTCCATTGGAGACGTTTAGTCGGCGAGCGTCCTGCGGCGGCATATGGATATGCCGCCAGGCGCAGATGACCTGAGAGTGCAGTTCCACGTGGCCTTTCGGGCCTATCAGTAGCGCGCTGCCGGAGTTCTCCAGCTGGCCTGATTCGCGAACCGGCGCTTTTATTCCAAGGGTAAAGCAGTCCGCACGGGAGATTTCCAGCTGTGAAACAGGACGAGTCGGGCCGAGTACGCGAACGTTGGTGAGTGAGCCTTTTGGGCCGACTACGGTGACGCACTCCTGGGCGGCAAACTGCCCCGGCTGGCGCAGGGGCTTAAGCGGCGTCAGGGCATATCCCCGTCCAAACAGGGTTTCAACATCCTTCTGCGCCAGGTGGATATGGCGGTTCGAGATACCTACCGGAATGACCGGGGTAAAAGGCGTCAGGCGGCTGATAATTTTTTCACGTAGCAGAGCGTCGATCATGCCTTCTTCCCTTTCTTCGTCGTGGTTTTGTCATCTTTGTTGCCCGTCACCTGAGCGGGGGAAGAGGGGGGCAGAGATGTGGAAGCCTGAGGCGATGGCGTCGGTTTGGGATCTGGCGCGATCTCAGGCTTTTGCGCCGTTTTTTGCTCCGGGATAGGCTTGAGTGCAGGGGCCGGGGCAGGTTTCTGAACCAGCGCTTTCGGGCTTTTTAATGCATCACGCCCCTTTAGCGTGCGTAAGGTTGCCACCACGCTTTGTTCCGGGCGGGCAATGACCAGAGAATGCACGCAACGGTCCGCGCCGATGGCGGCGACGCCGCACTCTACCGCGGTATGGATAGCGCTGATTTCCCCTTCGAAGCAGACGCTAACCAACCCCGAACCTACTTTGCGGTAACCCATGCAGGTGACGCCTGCGGCTTTACAGGCGGCGTCGACGGCCTGAATGGCGGCGACTAATCCTCGCGTTTCTATTACGCCTAAACTTTTCATTGTCGGCTCCTGTTTAATGGCGAACTAAGCGAATATCAAAATCAAATTGCGTAAAAAACGTCTCCAGCCGATCTAATTCTTCGACGGAATAAGAAGGGTCTTGAGTAATGGGATAAGGCATATCCAGACGTTCATATTTTTTGCGCCCCAGCTGGTGGTAGGGCAGCATATCTATACGGCGGATATTTCCGCGCTTTGCCAGTTTTTGCACATAATCAATTGCGCCGGTAATAGCATCCCAGGAATCGTTATATCCGCGTACCAGCGGCATGCGGATAATCACGTTGGCACCGGAATCCACCAGCCATTCTAGATTGCGGCGAATACCTTCATTGCCGATACCAAAGAGTGCTTTATGGTGTTCACTGTTAATTTGTTTAATATCGAATAAAAATGTGTCGGTGACCGGGGCGAGTTTTTGATAATTAGCCAGCGGCGTAGTCCCCTGTGTTTCTATGGCCGTATTTAGCATCATCTTTTTACACTCACTAAATAGCGCGACGGCAAAGTCTGTTTGCAGGCTCATTTCGCCACCGCCGATAGTGACGCCGCCGCCGGACGAGAGATAAAAATCATAGTCCTGCATGATAATTTCCATTAACTCGCTGACGGTGACATCTTTGCCCATAATATCCAGCGCATTTTGGGTACAAATCTCTTCGCACTTACGGCAGCCAATACAGTCTTTATTACGATTAACGAAATGCTTCATTTCGCCATTTTCTTCCGCCCGATAATGAATACCCGCCGGGCAGACGTTGACGCAGTCACCACAGTTAATACATTTATCGTGAGAGAACATGACCTGAAACTGGCTATTAAGCCCTTCCGGGTTAGCGCACCACGGGCAGCGTATATTGCAGCCTTTAAAAAAAACCAGCGTGCGAATTCCATCGCCATCATAGATAGAGTATTTTTGAATATTGAATATTCGCCCGGTTAATTCTTGTTTTGCGCTCACAGATACCTCCAGAAAAAACGATTGGACATCCTTGTCCAAAAGCGTCCTTGTTTTGATCAGAACTTCTCAATGACCGTACGGCTGATAATTTCATCCTGAACCTCTTTACACAGCTCAACGAAGTAGGCGCTATATCCCGCCACGCGGACGATCAGGTCACGGTATTTCTCCGGCTCCAGCTGGGCCTTTTTCAGCACTTCATTATCGACATAGCTGAACTGCATCTGGCCGTTGCCGAGAATCGACGCCGCGCGCAGCAGAGTGATCAGGCCGTTGCGCCCTTCCGGGGTATCCAGCAGCCCCTTCAGGAACTTGAAGTTGTGCACCATGCCGATATTCATGGTTTCAACGTTCATCTTGCTCACGGATTTTATGATCGCCGTCGGACCCTGTTTATCCGCGCCCTGGGTTGGGCTGATACCGTCGGACAGCGGCATCCAGGCGAGTCGGCCATTAGGCGTGGCGTTCGTTAGCTCACCAATCGGCGTGTTGTTGGAAATCGACAGGGTGCCGTGGCTGAGAGTTGAGTAGAGCATTTTGTATTTACGGCACTCTCTTTCCGTCCATTCGGTGATATCCAGCGCATACTGGTCGACATAGTTATCGTCGTTACCGTATTTAGGCGCATTCAGGCAGTCACGGCGCAGGCCTTCATGGCCTTCAAAGTTAGCCAGCAGGGCGTCGCGGATTTGCTCCAGGGTGTATTTTTTGTCTTCATATACCAGCTTGCGGATAGCGGCCAGGGAGTCGACGTAGGTCGCCAACCCGGAGAAAATCAGCCCCGGGCCATGGTTAACGACGGCACCGCCGGCGGCGACATCTTTACCGCTTTCCATACAGCCTTCGACCAGCAGCGACATCAGCGGTTTTGGCGCGACATCCCGGTGGACGCGCTGGCTGATGACGGTCCCGATCGCGGACAGGCGCACGATATGGGCAATTTGTTGCTTCACCGCCGCGTCGAAATCATCGAAGGTACGCAGGTCGCGCAGGTCGCCGGTATCCAGACCCTGATAGCTGTCGAACAGCACCATTCGGCCACGGTTGAGAACGAACTCGATGGCGATGGGCCACTGGGTATACCCCGTGGAGGTCCACTGATAAATGCGGCCTGACTTCTGGGGTTCGACGCAGCCCATCAGGCAATAATCGCGGGCGTCTTCGAAGTCGAACCCTTTACGCAGCATCATTTTGATATGGGAGTCATCGAAGTGGCAGGCCGGGAACCCCATCCCCGCTTTTACAACGTCAACGATCTTTTCCATGTACTTCTGCGGCGACTGGTTATGAATACGGCAGGCCAGAGAAGGCTGGTAGACTTTAACGAAGCGTACGGCATCCATGATCAGGTAAGTCAGGTCGTTACAGGCATCGCCGCCGCTGCGCTTCTGGCCACCGACGGTGAGGTTGATAAACGGCTGATACCCGGCAAAGTATTTCGCCCCCAGTTCGCTGGACATCCACATCAGTTCGGCGCATTTGATGATAAATGCCTGCATCATCTCCAGTGCGTCCTCGTGGGTCAGACGGCCTTCGCGGATATCGGCTTCAAACATTGGGTAGCAATATTGGTCAACGCGCCCCAGCGACAGGCCGGTCTGGTTCTCTTCAATTTCGAACAGCGATTCGACGGTCCAGATGCTTTGCAGCGCTTCCTGCAGCGTTTTTGGCGGATTCGCCGGAACATTCTGGTTAACTTCTGCGATGGTCAGTAGTTCGGCGCGGCGTTGAACATTTTGCTCAACGGCGGCCAGTTCACGGGCGTGTGCGGCGATGCGATGCGCGTAGTTAATCACCCCTTCGCAGGTTTCAATCGCCGCTTTGTAGTAGTAGATGCGATCGATATCTTCCGGGTTTTCCATACTTAGTTGGTCAAGATGCGCCTGGGCATCGGCTTTAATACCGTTCATCCCTTTGGTAAACAGCAGAACGTCATAGCCCGGGCAGGTGTCGCCGCCGCCGTTAATCTGGTGGTAAGAGAGGTCGCTGACGAAGGTTTCGCCGCTGAATGCCCACACCCCGGCTTCGCGGTATTGGGCTTCGCAAATCTCGTCCAGCGAGCGGCCTTCCCAGAACGGCACGATCTCTTCGCGAATGGTCTTTTTATCGGCCTCGCTGATCTCAAACGGATCCTGTGGACGGGTGCTCATGGTATCGAGTTCGTCTCGCACCCAGCGCCAGGCGATATCCGGTGAGAAGGCACCGGCGCGTGCTTTACCGCAGGGGTGGCCGACAATCAGTTCATCGTCCTGAATCAGAATCGGTGCGGTTTCGCAGGCGCGGCGGAAGGCCTTAGCGCGCAGCAGAATGGTGGGCATACCCGGATTGGCTTTTACCACTTCGGTGAAGGCCAGGGCGCGATAAATAGAGACGCTTGGGCGAGCGGTCAGGTAGTGGCTACGCAGGCGCTGCATGCGCGGGGTTAGGCCTTCAACCGCTGGCGTCTCGCTACAGGCGGCAAACGGTATGCCCGATGCCTGCTGTGCGCCGTGGAACAGGCGTACCGGAAGGTTCAGGGCGTTCAGGTTACGGTATGCACTGAGGAATAGGGCGGAGAGTTCATTAATAACTACGCTGTCATCAAGGCTGGCACCGCGTGGCAGGGCGTCGAACATGGGGTAGCCATCAACCTTACCGGCGGGACGGACCTCACTGAGCTCTGCCAGTTTAAACCACAGGCATTCGACAATCTCATAAGCCTGCTGCGGTGCCAGCGTGCCGCTGTCGATATCGCGTTGGTACCAGGGCATCAGGGCTTTATCGGCCCCTTCCGGGTTAACCGCGTAGCTGCCGTTATCCAGGTGCAGCGCAAGCTGGAACAGATAAAATGCCTGGCAGGCTTCTTTAAAGTTACGTGCCGGATGGGCCGGAACGTGATGCAAAATAGCGGCGCTATCTAACAATTCGGCTTTGCGGTAAGCGTTGTTTTCAGCGGCGGCAAGTTGTTCGGCGCTGTTGGCCAGATTTTGCGCCAGCGCCAGCAGGGCATCACAGGCATAAATTGCCGCGCGACACCCGTTCACTTCGTCCATCCCGCTGCGGCTGACGGCGCTGCCAAGCGTGCGGGTCTTTTCTTCCAACTGGTGCTTAATCGCCAGCACGCCTTTATCCAGGATCATCCGGTAATCCGGTGAATCCAGATTGTCGTTGAGGTTAAGGAACTGGAACACTGACGGGCGCTGTACGGCGCTTTCATCGTGGAAAATCGCCCCGTGAGGTTTACGGGTTTGATCGCCGACAATCAGTTCGTCGGGGGAGATGCATAGCGGTAGCTGACGCATCAGCTCATAGAAGCGGTGCGCGGGTTTGACGGCGGCAGGAACGCCTGCAACAGCGCCGTCAATGGCATGTAGCGTGGTAGCATGTTCAGTACACAGGGTACTTTTATTCGCGAGTAAACGTTCCGCCAGCACTTTGACGCGTGGCGTTAAGCTGTAGTGTGCCATGAGGTTCTCCTGATAATTTTTTATCAATAGCCCTGTTCGGGATTGCCGGCCCAGGCGCGGCGATAAAGTTCGGTTAATGCGTTGGCGTCCGGGACCCGTGGGTTGGTTGGGGTGCAGCTATCGCGCAGCGCCTGAGCCACCATCTCCGGCAGTCGCTGTTCAAACTCGGCGCTGTCAACGCCGGTATCGCGAATGCCTGCGGGCATGACCATTTCATCTTTCAACGCCTGAATCGCGACCAGCAGACTGGCAACGCCCTGGCGGGTACT
Organism: Cedecea sp.; assembly: GCF_036500665.1. Classification (NCBI taxonomy): domain Bacteria; kingdom Pseudomonadati; phylum Pseudomonadota; class Gammaproteobacteria; order Enterobacterales; family Enterobacteriaceae; genus Cedecea; species Cedecea sp. The sequence continues at coordinate 45,940 of NZ_DASYBS010000025.1, read as the reverse complement.
GTCAGCGGGCAGTTCCAGCAAATGCGCCAGCCGGGCATATTTGCGGGCCGCCTCGGTATCACATTGCCCCTGATAGTCCGCGTTCCATGCCACCACATCCGCCATTAGCAAAGCATTGGCACGCCCGTGCGGGACGTGAAATACGCCCCCCAGTGCGTGAGCCAGACTGTGGGTAATCCCTAAAGAAGCGTTGGTAAATGCCATTCCCGCCATGCAGGAAGCGTTGTGCATTTTTTCCCGCGCCTGCAGGTTGTCGCCGTTGCGCCAGCAGAGAGGCAGGTGAAGGAAGACCTGCTGCACCACCTTCTCTGCCAGCGCGTCGGAAAAGTCACTGGCATGGCGGGAGACGTAGGCTTCCAGCGCATGGCACAGGACGTCCATACCGGTGTCTGCGGTGATGGCCGGCGGTACGGAGGCCACCAGGGAAGGGGCCAGAATGGCGATATCCGGCAACAGCGACGGATCCACCAGCACCAGTTTTTCGGTGTGGGCTTTCACCACGGAAAAAGCGGTGACTTCAGAACCGGTACCGCTGGTTGTCGGGATAGCCACAAAGCAGGGGCGCTGGCGGGCGGTATCGACGCGGGTCTGCGCCAGGGCGAAAATCACCGCTTTGGCGGCGTCAATGACCGAACCACCGCCCAGCGCGATAACAACGTCCGGATAATTGGCGTCCATCAATTTCATACCGCGCACCAGGGTGGCGATATCCGGATCGGCCTTTACGTCATCCCAAATCTGGAACGTAATGCCGCGCTGGTGCAGAACCTGAGTGACGCATTCGGTCAGGCCAAACTTAACCATTGCCTGGTCGGTAACCAGCAGCACGTGACTGGCGGGGAGATCGTTCAGGATCGCCAGTGCGTCCTGACCGAAGCAGATCCGGGGTTTCAGCAAAAATTCACTCATTGGATTATTGACTCCTTAAGCGTCCCGAAACACATTCTCGACAATGGCGACCACCGACATGGCTTTGTAGCGTTCTTTATTGAGCGCTAAGTACTCTTCGGCCAGTACGATGTCGTGCATGCCTGCGCCGACGCTATCGACGGCGACCCAGGTTTGGTCCTTCATGGGCTGCTGGTTGTCATCTAATTGGGTGATCAACAGCAGATTGCTACCGCGTAGCTCATCGCATTTCTGCGTGGCGACGACATGTCCGGTTACCTTTGCGAGAATCATTTTATCGCCTTATATCAATGTGTTACTTGCCAAGCTGCGCCAGCGCCTGGCGGATGACGCGTTCCACATTTTGTTCGCTGATTTCTTCCCCGTTCGTGACGACTGCGCCAGCCAGGAAGCGGTTATCTCCCGCGGTATCGTCGGCGAGCATGGGCTTAGCCGTCGCTGGCTCGGCGAAGCGCGCGTCGTCGAGGATGCTGCGGTTTGGGTTATCCGTCGGGGGAGCGATCGTCGGCTGGGAGGGCTGGTGGCTGCCTGGGGCGCGCAGTTCATCAATCGAACGTACGCCGTAGCCCACTTTGCGGATATTGAGCAGGTTCATAGGGCCGACATTATCGGAACTGGATCCCCCGCCCACGGCACCGCAGCCGAGGGTCAGGGCCGGCGTAATGTTGGTTGTGGCACCAATACCGCCCAGCGCCGCGGGCGTATTGATTAAAATACGGTGGACCGGTTTTTCCAGGCTGAACTGGCGAATCACATCCTGGTTACGGGTATGGATCACCAGGGTATGGCCCAGTCCCTCGTTGGTCAGCAGCGTCATCACGCGTTGGCAGGCGGCTTTCCAGTCTTCTTCGACGTATAGACCGAGAACCGGGCACAATTTTTCACGTGAGTAGGGATTGTTGTGCGAGACGGTATTTTGTTCGGCAATCAGCACACGCGTGTCTGCGGAGACGCAGAACCCGGCAAGCTGGCTCAGGTAGAGCGCGCTTTTGCCTACGGTTTTTGGATTAATCGTGCCGTTAGGGCGAAGCAGCAGAGCCGCCATTTTTTCGGCTTCGCGCTCGTCCATGAAGTGTGCGCCCTGGGCAAGCAGTTCCCGGCGCACCTCGTCGTAAATGCAACGTTCAACGATGATTGACTGCTCGGAGGCGCAAATTACCCCGTTATCGAATGTTTTACTGGTAATAATGTCTTTGACGGCCTGGTGAATATTGGCGCTGCGTTCGATAAATGCCGGGCCGTTGCCCGGTCCGCCGCTGATGGTTGGCGTACCGGAGGCATACGCCGCGCGTACCATGCCCTCACCGCCGGTAGCCAGAATCAGCGAAACGTCTTTGCTGTGCATTAGCTCTGAAGTGGCCTCCAGCGTCAGTTCGGTAATCGCGCTTACGCAACCGACGGGAGCGCCTGCGGCTTCGGCGGCGCGTTTAACAATCTCAACGGCTTTCCAGCTGCACTGGCGTGCGCCCGGGTGAGGGGAGAAAACAATCGTGTTCCCGGCTTTCAGGGCAATCAGCGTTTTGTAGATAACGGTTGAGGTCGGGTTGGTCGACGGCACCAGCGCACAAATCACGCCCAGCGGCACGCCCACGTCCATCACTTTTTTTACCGGATCGTCATGAATGATGCCGACGGTCTTGATATCTTTGATGGCGTCATAAACGCGCAGCGAGGCAAAACGGTTCTTCAGCACTTTGTCCTGCCAGTTACCGAAGCCCGTTTCCTCTGAGGCCATTTTCGCCAGCGCTTCGGCGTGATGCGCCGCTTCCTGGGCCACGTTTTTTACGATGGCGTCGATTTGCTGCTGTGAAAAAGTCGCCAGGATCGCCTGTGCCTTTTTCGCGCTGCGCACCAGATCTCTTGCGTTCTGGCGGGACTGCAAATCATTATCCAGTTCAATCATGAGGGTATCCTTTATCAGGCTAAAAGAGTGGGGACGGGGCGCGCCCGCTCAGATCACGCTTTGTGCTGCGCCGCGATTTTTTCGATATCGTTATGGGGCCGTGCAATAACGCGAGACGTCACTACCTCACCGATGCGTTTTGCCGCTTCCACGCCGGAGTCCACCGCCGCTTTTACCGCCCCGACATCGCCTTTCACCATCGCGGTAACCAGCCCGGAGCCGACGTTTTCATAGCCAATCAGCTCGACGTTGGCGGCCTTGCACATTGCATCTGCCGCTTCAATACAGGCCACCAGACCTTTGGTCTCAATTAAGCCAAGTGCTTCTTTCATTTGGTTTTCTCCGGTTATTCCGCGATTTTGTAATGCGAGATGATTTTGTTGATGTCGTTATGCGGACGGGCGATAACCAGCGAGGTCACCACTTCTCCAATGCGCTGCGCGGACTCCACGCCGGAATCCACCGCCGCTTTTACCGCCCCGACATCGCCTTTCACCATGGCGGTGACCAGCCCGGAGCCGACGTTTTCATAGCCAATCAGCTCGACGTTGGCGGCTTTGCACATTGCATCTGCCGCTTCAATACAGGCCACCAGGCCTTTGGTTTCAATCAGACCTAATGCATCACCCATTTGCGTTCTCCCGGCCTCTAGGCCTTGTGTTTTATGACGATTTTGTTGATGTCGTTATGCGGACGGGCGATAACCAGCGAGGTCACCACTTCCCCAATGCGCTGTGCGGACTCCACGCCGGAATCCACCGCCGCTTTTACCGCCCCGACATCGCCTTTCACCATGGCGGTGACCAGCCCGGAGCCGACGTTTTCATAGCCAATCAGCTCGACGTTGGCGGCTTTGCACATTGCATCTGCCGCCTCAATACAGGCCACTAACCCTTTGGTTTCAATCAGACCTAATGCGTCACCCATTGCGGTTTCCTCCTCAAATAGGGTCTTGTGAAGATGAAAGAACGCCGATGTATCAGCCTTGCCGTAGCGCATTGGCGTTCGGTGTTCACTATAGGTTTCTAAAATTAAAATAAAATTTAAATTTGTTATTATGTATTTTTAGGTTTTTTATTCTTTAAATTAGATTTTTTTAGCCTTATTTTTATGTGTTTATGCTGATAAGCGGAGGGCGATTGCATTACCATAGCGGCGATAAAAAAGGGAAAAGTGGAGGATTTAATGATGTTGATAATTTGCTAAAACCAGGAAGAGATCAGGTAATAAAACCACTTTAAATATGTGGTTTTTGTCAAATGTTCAACGCAGTAAGGCAGGTGGACGAAGCGCGTTAAGTCAAAGCTAAATGGAGAGATCGCTGATAAAGGTGAGATTTGTGAGGTTAGTCAAATTTACTGCCGGGCTTGAGGGTGCAGATGAAGAGCGGTGAGTTGATTGAGTTAAGCAGTAGCGCTTTGTCATTCAGGCGCTGGGCGTTAAGGAACAGGCCATCGTGGCTGTCCGACATTTCACGCATAAAATAGTCGAAAATGACATCCGGTGACTGGTCGATGGATGATGCGCTGGCTTCCCATTTACCGATTCTGTAATGCCGCTCGGTGGGGGAGATACGCTTACTGGTCCAGGTGAATTTTACATAGCGCTGCAGGTAGAGCCACCCGGCTTCGGAATCCGTGTATCCTTCGACCACGATCGAACCGCTGCCGCCGGGAGCAAAATTAAAATGAATGCTGCCATTCACGTTCTCGTCCTTCATATTTTCAAAATGCATGATCGCCTTAGTTGAGCAGTTCATACTGCCCGCATCGGCGCCAGGCAGCAGTCGCCATGCGCAAAAGCCTGCAACCAAGGTAAATATTGATGCGGAAAGCAGGAAGGTGGTACGCGGTGGAAGTTTCATTGCGGTTTCCAGGAGTAGTAGAAATAGTTATCGCAATAGCTAAACGCATTGTCTGAATGTCTGGCGCAATGCGCCAGGAATACTCGTCCCAGGCCGTTGGTTTGTAATTTGTCGCCATAGAAAAAAACCAGCGGCTCACCGGGCTTACAGGCCAGCTTCAGGTGCTGGCGCACGGCGTCAAAGTTTTTAACGTAAGTGTTTTTGACCACGGAGCTGAGCATATCGTCACTGGCCAGCAGTTCGCACTGGCCGTGGGGAATAGGGGTAAGGCTAATGGGACGAGGTTTTTCTTTTCCCACCAGCGTCAGGGCCAGCAACAGAAGGGCGATCAGTAAAAGGGCCGCGCTGGCCATATACCAGCACATGCCGCTCTGATGCGTACCAAAGCAAGAGACGGTTTCTTCGGTGGGGCGGGGTGGGGCTTCAGCAGGCTGGCTTTCCTGGGTTATAGGGGCGGGATCGGGATCAAGCTTCTCGATACGCAGGTCGGGATTGAGCTGCAAATTGCCGCGGGAAATGGTCAGAATGACGTGATCGATCTCATAGCGGCGCAGCGTTTTACGCAGCATGCTCAAATATTGGTTCAGGTTCGCATTCGATGAGGTTAACCCATTATCATCCCAGACTTTTTTGAGTACCTCATCCCGGCTGACAACGTCGGTATGGCGCAAAAAAAATGACAACAGAGCGTTGGCCGTTGTCGAGAGTTGGGTCTCCGGAGCGCTGTCGCCCGGCAGCGTCAGGGAGCCGTCGCTGGTATCGTAAATCACGCAGGCATTGATGTTGTAACGCATCGCTTATTCCCCGCTCCACATCCTTATGTGTATTCATGTCGGAAGCGTCATTGCGCTCAGTTGGAAAACCAGCGACCGGCGATGTTCCGCGCCCATGGTACGCCCCTCCGTGAGTTCTGACAGCCAGATCCCATCCGCCGCGTAGCGAACCAGCGTCCCGGTCGGGCCGTTATCCAGTTCGTCGCCCTGTTTCAAATGCCCGAGCATCCAGTCACGCCAGCACTTTCTCAGCACGGGTTCATCCGGCATTGCCAGCGAGAGCACCATAAGCTGGCGGCTTTCATAGGTATCCGTCAGATCTGCGAGATAATTTAGATAGGCGCGTGTAAACCGCCCGTGCGCGACGTTGTCGCTATGCATTAACGCGGTAATGGCTTCTTCCATTACGGCAAGCAGCCGTTCAAACAGCGCAAAAATCAGCGTCTGCTTGTTGGGGAAGTGGTGCAGCAGGCCCCCTTTGCTGACCCCGGCTTCCCGGGCAACCGCATTGAGTGAAAGTGCGGCAATACCGTCTCGCCCGGCGATCGTGGCGGCAGACTCCAGTAATTGCTGGTGAAGGCGGGTGGGGTTCTTTTTCCGATGGATGGATTCTGTGCTCATGAATGAACCATACCGTCTGGTCGGTATGATTCATGTTGATCGCGATCAAGGGGGGCAGGCTGCGGCTCTCTTTTGTCGTAAGAGTGTGTATCGTTTCACATTTTACGGCGCGCCGGTGGGTTAAAGCCAATCTTTGATCTTTATAAACTCATTCAGGGCGGCCTCCGGGCTGCCTTCTTCTGCCCGGTAGTCATACTCCCAGCGCACAAGCGGCGGCATCGACATTAAAATCGATTCGGTTCGCCCGCCGGTTTGCAGGCCAAACAGCGTGCCGCGATCCCACACCAGGTTAAACTCCACATAGCGCCCGCGGCGGTATAGCTGGAAGTCGCGCTCGCGCTCGCCAAACGGCGTCTCTTTGCGGCGTTCAACGATCGGCAGATAAGCGTCCAGATATCCCTTCCCAACGGCCTGAATAAAGCGGAAGCCATAGTCGAAGTCCGGCTTGTTCAGATCGTCAAAGAACAAGCCGCCGATGCCGCGCTGCTCGTTGCGATGCTTAATAAAGAAGTAGTCGTCGCACCATTTTTTATAGCGCGGATAGACTTCCTCGCCAAAAGGCTGGCAGAGGTCGCGGGCGGTACGGTGCCAGTGAACGGCATCTTCTTCAAAGCCGTAGTAAGGTGTTAAGTCGAAACCACCGCCAAACCACCACACGGGCTCAGAGCCCGGTTTTTCAGCAATAAAGAAGCGCACGTTGGCGTGGCTGGTGGGGACATAAGGATTATTGGGATGAACCACCAGAGAGACGCCCATGGCCTGGAAACTTCTTCCCGCCAGCTCCGGGCGGTGCGCCGTTGCGGATGCCGGCATGGCATCGCCGTGGACGTGGGAAAAGTTTACTCCGGCTTGCTCAAATACCTCACCGTTGCGTAGCACCCGACTGCGCCCGCCGCCGCCGCCTTCGCGCTGCCAGTTATCTTCCTGAAAGGCGGTGCCATCGATGGCGGACAGCTGCTGGCAAAGGGTGTCCTGCAGGGAAAGCAGGAATTGCTTTACGGCGTGGATATCGGGCTCAGTCATAAAAATTAACGCTTCTTACCGTGAACTTTGTGATTATCAAACCAGTTGAAATAACTCATCACCCCGGAGGCAATGGCGGTGGCAATCTTCTGGCGGAAGGCCGTGGTGCCGAGCAGTTTTTCCTCGCCCGGGTTGGTGATAAATGAGGTTTCAACCAGCACCGAAGGAATAGACGGAGACTTTAGCACCACGAATGCGGCCTGTTCCGTGTTGCGGCTGTGCAGCTTATGCACGGGCTTAATCTGCTTCAGAATATGCGAACCGAGCGTCAGACTATTTTTGATGGTGTCGGTCTGAACCAGGTCAAACAGAACCTGCTGCAGGTAGTGATCTTTGTCTTTCACTTTGCTACCCGCTACGTCATCCGCGGCGTTCTCTCGGTCAGAAAGGTATTTTGCCATGGCGCTACTTGCGCCGCGGTTGGAGAGGGCAAACACCGATGCACCGGCGGCGGTAGGGCTGGTAAAACCATCCGCATGGATCGACATAAACAGATCGGCACCGTGCTTGTGGGCTATCTCTACGCGATCGTAAAGCGGAATAAATTCGTCAGTGGTGCGCGTCAGTCTGGCGTCGATCCCATTGCTGCGCAGAATGCTGCGCACGTTTTTGGCGATCGCCAGCACCACGTGCTTCTCTTTCGACCCGTTGTGGCCGATGGCACCGGTATCGATGCCGCCGTGGCCCGGATCGAGCATCACGATGCGGCGTGAACTGGTTTTTTTAGCCGGTTTACTGTGCGAGTTTGTGGCTTTAAGCGCTTTTGTTTCTTCCTTTGCCAGCGCTTTGTTGATGCCGGTTAGCGTTAATGCCGCTAAACCCGTGAGCAGGACCTGGCGGCGCGTCGTAAGTTGCGTTAGCGATTTAATTTTGCTCATGCGGATGAATTATTTATCTTATGAAGTCCAGATGGAAAGTTATAACGTATCGGCACCAGGCAAACGACACTCTAAGGTCAGAAATGTTTATCCATTCGTTTCATTTAATGACTGACTGGGGATTATGCCATTTTTTTATGGTTTTTGCGGCAGTTATTGGCTTAACGAACGGTTGCCGCCATAATCAACTTTTTACGGTTTAAGGGGTTTAATACCATGGAAATTCGCGTTTTTCGCCAGGAAGATTTCGAAGAGGTCATCACCCTTTGGGAGCGTTGCGACTTACTGCGCCCATGGAATGACCCGGAAATGGACATTGAACGTAAGCTGCACCACGATGCGGACCTGTTTCTGGTAGCCGAAGTTGGCGGTGAAATCGTCGGCTCACTGATGGGCGGCTATGATGGCCATCGCGGTTCTGCCTATTACCTCGGGGTGCATCCGGAGTTTCGTGGCCGGGGAATTGCTAACGCTTTGCTGAACCGGCTGGAAAAAAAGCTTATCGCTCGTGGCTGCCCGAAGATCCATATCCTGGTGCGCGAAGAGAACGATCTGGTGATCGGCCTTTATGAAAAGCTCGATTATGAGCATCAGGACACCATTTTGCTCGGCAAGCGGCTGATTGAAGATCAGGAATACTAATTTTCAGATGTGTTTATGTCATGTATCCGCCCGCTGATTACGATTCACAAGGCAACCTGAAGGCACCGCTGCTGTTCTGGGCAGTGTTGTTATTACAGGCGCGCACCTGGGTTTTGCTGGTGCTTGCCGGGGCTTCTCGTCAGCAGGGCGACGCGTTGCTGGGCCTGTTTTATCCCGATCGCGATAACTTTTGGCTGGGGCTGATTCCCGGCATTCCGGCCGCTTTCGCCTTTATGCTCAGCGGGCGACGCCACCTGTGGCCGCGATTCTGGCGGGCGTTCCGTTGGCTGTTGGTTGCCGCTCAGGTTGGGCTGCTGGTGTGGCAGCTTGCTTTACTGGCCGGTGACGAAGCGCTGACCGGCACCACGATTGTTTTGCTGGTCGCCGATCTTTTTGCGCTCTGGTGGCTGCTGGCTAACCATCGCCTGCGGGATTACTTTGCCTTGCAAAACGATTAAAGCGGCACTTTTTATCCTCGCCGTACTCCAAAGGCCGTTACCATTTATTGAAAAGGAATTATTGATGAAATCTCTGCGCCTGATGATGTTAGGCCTGCCGCTGGTATTGAGCGGTTGCTCCACGCTTTCATCCGTTCACTGGTCTGCCGCTTACCCGTGGAACTGGTTTGGCTCATCCGTCGAGGTAAGTGAGCAGGGCGTAGGCAAGCTGACCGCTGCCACCCCAATGGATGAGAAGGCCGTGAGCGAGGGGTTAAATGACAACTACCGCCTGCGCAGCGGCATGAAAACCGAAAAGGGCGCCATCGTGCGCTACTTTGAAGCGATGAAAGACAAAGACGTCAAGCTGGTAGTAAATGGTGAAAACAGCAGCGTCAGCCGCGTTGATGTGATGGATGACGATGTAGAAACCGCCAGCGGCGTGAAAATAGGGACGCCTTTCAGCGATCTTTATGACAAAGCGTTTGGTGCCTGTGAAAAAGGCAGTGGGGATGAGGCAGAAGGGGTTATCTGTAAGGCACCTAACAGCCAGCACATCAGCTATCTGTTTAAAGGCGAGTGGCACGGGCCGGAAGGGTTAATGCCGTCGGATGATACATTGAAGAAATGGACGCTTAACAAAATTATCTGGCGTCGATAAAATCTGCGCCAGGTTTGCGCCGCCGCAAGTCTGCGTTAATGAATCAGGTTAAAATAGCCCGATAAATGCCACCTCCGGTGGCATCATACTGGGTAACAAACATCCAAAAAACGTGGTTTTTGGATGTTTGGGGTAAATCAGAATACAGGATTCATTGTTTCATCAAACCTGAGTCGAAAGATTTTAAGGACAATGAAATTTGTCAGCAGTTATGTGCCACCTTTGGTGGCATTTTTTTCAGGAGGAATCATGTCTCGGGTTCAAAGCGGCATTCTGCCGGAACATTGTCGTGCCGCCGTTTGGCTGGAAGCGTCTGTCCAGGGTGACTTCAGCGCGCTGAGTGCAGGGTGCAAAACCTTTATTGATGCGCTGAACGTTTTCCAGGAAAAATTCCCTGACGCAATGCTCGGGGCCACCATCGGTTTCGGGCACGATCTGTGGCGTGACCTCAGCAGAGGCGAAGGTGCCGCAGAGCTGAAAAACTTTATGCCGTTAGGGAAAGGCCTGGCGCCTGCAACCCAGCACGATGTGATGATCCACATTCTTTCTCTGCGCCATGACGTCAACTTCTCCGTGGCTCAGGCCGCGCTGGCCGCGTTCGGCGATGCGCTAAAAATTGAAGAAGAGATTCACGGCTTCCGCTGGGTTGAAGAGCGCGATCTGAGCGGCTTCATTGACGGCACCGAAAACCCGCAGGGCGAAGAAAATCGCCGTCAGGTTGCCGTGATCAACGAAGGCGTGGATGCCGGCGGTAGCTACGTGCTGGTACAGCGCTGGGAGCATAACCTCAAGCAGCTTAACCGCCTGAGCGTTCACGATCAGGAAATGATCATCGGCCGTACCAAACAGGAAAACGAAGAGATTGACGGCGACGCGCGTCCTGCCACTTCTCACCTGAGCCGTGTCGATCTGAAGGAAGACGGCAAAGGATTGAAGATTGTGCGCCAGAGCCTGCCTTACGGCACCGCCAGCGGCGTGCACGGCCTCTATTTCATCGCCTATTGCGCACGCCTGCATAACATTGAGCAACAGTTGCTGAGCATGTTCGGCGACACCGACGGCAAGCGCGACGGTATGCTGCGCTTCACGAAGCCGGTTACCGGCGGCTACTACTTCGCGCCATCGCTCGATAAATTACTGAGCCTGTAATCCCCTCCGGCGTAGCGTTTGCTACGCCATCGTCTTATATCCCTTTCTTCTTGTAAATCGCCAAACGGTATATAAAAGCGTTACAGCTTTATCGCTCGTTATAAATACACTGAACGTCAGCTAATCATGACTATCATCACATTTATAAGGGCGAAGCATGGCAATCAGGTCGGTCAAAAAAGTATGGAACGCGCTCGCTGTCTCTTTGCTGTTGGCGGGTACTGCCCATGCAACGGAGCTGCTGAACAGCTCTTATGATGCGTCGCGTGAGCTTTTTGCCGCGCTAAACCCGCCGTTTGAAAAACAGTGGGCGCAGGACAATAACGGCGACAAGCTGACGATAAAACAATCTCATGCCGGGTCATCAAAACAGGCGCTGGCGATTTTGCAGGGCTTAAAAGCCGACGTTGTAACTTATAACCAGGTGACCGATGTGCAGATCCTGCACGATAAAGGCAATCTGATCCCGGCTGACTGGCAAAGCCGTCTGGGGAACAACAGCTCGCCTTTCTACTCGACCATGGCTTTCCTGGTGCGCAAGGGCAACCCGAAGAACATCCACGACTGGAGCGACCTGGTGCGCCCGGATGTGAAGCTGATTTTCCCAAATCCTAAAACTTCCGGGAACGCCCGATATACCTGGCTGGCGGCCTGGGGTGCGGCAGACAAAGCTGACGGCGGCGATAAAGCCAAAACCGAGCAGTTCATGACCCAATTCCTGAAGAACGTCGAAGTGTTTGATACCGGCGGCCGCGGCGCGACGACTTCCTTCGTCGAGCGTGGGCTGGGCGACGTGCTTATCTCTTTTGAGTCAGAAGTGAATAACATTCGCAACCAGTACGCCAAAGACGGTTATGAGGTCGTGGTGCCGAAGGTGAATATCCTGGCCGAATTCCCCGTTGCCTGGGTAGATAAGAACGTGAAGGCCAACGGCACCGAAAAAGCGGCGAAGGATTACCTGAATTATCTCTACAGCCCGCAGGCTCAGACCATCATCACTGACTACTACTACCGCGTGAATAACCCGCAGGTAATGGGCAAGCTGAAAGATAAATTCCCACAGACCGAGCTGTTCCGCGTGGAAGATGCGTTCGGTAGCTGGCCTGAAGTGATGAAAACGCATTTTGCCACCGGCGGGGAGCTGGACAAGCTGCTGGCGGCGGGGCGTAGTTGATGTTTGCCAGTCGCTCAAACCGCGTGCTGCCGGGGTTTACGCTTAGCCTCGGCACCAGCCTGCTGTTCGTTTGCCTGATCCTGCTGCTGCCGCTGAGCGCGTTGGTGATGCAGCTGGCACAAATGTCGTTGTCCCAGTACTGGGAAGTTATCACCAATCCGCAGGTGGTCGCCGCCTATAAAGTCACGCTGCTTTCTGCCGCGCTGGCCTCGGTGTTTAACGGCGCGTTCGGTTTATTGATGGCGTGGATCCTGACTCGTTATCAGTTTCCGGGCCGCAGCCTGCTTGATGCGCTGATGGATTTACCGTTTGCATTACCGACCGCAGTAGCAGGTTTAACCCTCGCGGGGCTGTTTTCCGTGAACGGCTGGTACGGCGAGTGGCTGGCGCAGTTCGGCATCAAAGTGACCTACACCTGGCTGGGGATTGCCGTCGCGATGGCTTTTACCAGCATTCCGTTCGTGGTGCGTACCGTTCAGCCTGTGCTGGAAGAGCTGGGGCCAGAATACGAAGAGGCCGCTGAAACGCTCGGCGCTACGCGCTGGCAGAGCTTCCGCCGCGTGGTGCTGCCTGAGCTGTCTCCGGCGCTGATGGCGGGCGTGGCGCTCTCCTTCACCCGCAGCCTGGGTGAATTCGGCGCGGTTATTTTTATCGCCGGAAACATCGCCTGGAAGACCGAGGTGACCTCGCTGATGATCTTCGTGCGCCTGCAAGAGTTTGATTACCCGGCAGCCAGCGCTATTGCCTCGGTTATTCTGGCGGCGTCGCTGCTGCTGCTGTTCACCATTAATACGTTGCAGAGTCGCTTTGGTCGGCGCGTGGTAGGTCACTGATGACGGACGTAACCGCTTTGAAAAGCTACAAACGTTCCCGCATTAACTGGGGGAAATGGGCGCTTATCGCCATCGGCGTGCTGATCTCTTTCCTGATTCTGGTGGTGCCGGTCGCGTCTATTTTTGTGGAGGCCTTTTCCAAAGGGCTGATGCCGGCGCTGCAAAATATTGTTGACCCGGACATGCTGCATGCCATCTGGCTGACGGTGATGATTGCCCTGATTACCGTGCCGGTAAACCTGGTGTTCGGCACGCTGCTGGCCTGGCTGGTGACGCGTTTTGATTTCCCCGGCCGCCAGCTACTGCTGACGCTGCTGGATATCCCGTTTGCCGTTTCACCGGTGGTGGCAGGCCTGGTTTACCTGCTGTTTTACGGCTCCAACGGCCCGCTGGCGGGGTTTATGGACGCCCACAACCTGCAAATTATGTTTGCCTGGCCGGGCATGGTGCTGGTGACAATCTTTGTGACCTGTCCCTTCGTAGTGCGTGAGCTGGTACCGGTGATGCTAAGCCAGGGTAGCCAGGAGGATGAAGCCGCGATTTTGCTGGGCGCTTCCGGCTGGCAGATGTTCCGCCGCGTGACGCTGCCCAATATCCGCTGGGCGCTGCTTTATGGCGTTGTGCTGACTAACGCTCGCGCTATCGGCGAGTTTGGTGCGGTGTCGGTGGTATCCGGTTCGATTCGCGGCGAGACCTTCTCGCTGCCGTTACAGATTGAATTGCTGCAACAGGACTATAATACCGTCGGCTCGTTTACTGCTGCCGCGCTGTTAACCCTGATGGCGGTTTTGACATTGTTCTTAAAAAGCGCAGTGCAGTGGCGCCTGAATAATCAGGAAAAACGCCTGAAGCAGGAGGAAAATCATGAGCATTGATATTGCCAATATTAAGAAGTCTTTTGGACGCACCCAGGTGCTGAACGATATCTCGCTGGATATCCCTTCTGGTCAGATGGTCGCGCTGCTCGGGCCGTCCGGCTCGGGTAAAACCACGCTGCTGCGTATTATTGCCGGGCTGGAGCATCAGAACAGCGGCCGCATTAGCTTTAACGGCACCGACGTGAGCCGCATGCACGCCCGCGACCGTAAAGTGGGCTTTGTGTTTCAGCACTATGCGCTGTTCCGCCATATGTCTGTATTCGACAACATCGCCTTCGGCTTAACGGTTCTGCCGCGTCGCGAGCGTCCTTCTGCCGCTGGAATCAAACAGAAGGTCACGAAGCTATTGGAGATGGTGCAGCTTTCCCATCTCGCCGACCGTTACCCTGCCCAGCTTTCCGGCGGACAGAAGCAGCGCGTTGCCCTGGCGAGAGCGCTGGCGGTTGAGCCGCAAATTCTGCTGCTGGACGAGCCTTTTGGCGCGCTGGATGCTCAGGTACGTAAAGAGCTGCGCCGCTGGCTGCGCGAGCTGCACGAAGAATTAAAGTTCACCAGCGTATTCGTGACTCACGACCAGGAAGAGGCGATGGAAGTCGCCGATCGCGTGGTGGTGATGAGCCAGGGAAATATCGAGCAGGTGGATACCCCTGAATCCGTCTGGCGTGAACCGGCAACTCGCTTTGTGCTGGAGTTTCTGGGTGAAGTTAACCGCCTGAAGGGCGTGATTCGCGGGAGCCAGTTCCACGTAGGCGCACACCGCTGGCCGCTGGGGTTTACGCCTGCTCATCAGGGCGATGTCGATCTGTTCCTGCGCCCGTGGGAAGTGGACGTTAGCCGCCGCACCAATCTGGATTCACCGCTGCCGGTGCAAGTGCTCGAAGTCAGCCCACGCGGGCACTATATGCAGCTGGTGGTGCAGCCGCTCGGCTGGTATCACGAACCGTTAACGGTGGTTCTGAAAGAACAGCAAATCCCGCAGCGCGGTGAGCGCCTGTTTGTGGGATTACAAAACGCGCGCCTGTACGAGGGGGCCAACCGTATTCAGGGTGTAGACCTGGCGCAGTCTGCCTGATAATTTACCCCGACAGGACACGCACAAGCGGCCCAATGAGGCCGCTTTTTTCTTTTACTGCGGGCAGGCAAGTGATCACTTTAGAAAGCACAATTGGCAATACTCCTCTGGTTCGACTGCAGCGCAGCGGGCTGACCAACGGCAGCGAAATCTGGGTCAAGCTTGAGGGCAACAACCCAGCTGGCTCGGTAAAAGACCGTGCGGCGCTCTCAATGATTGTTCAGGCGGAAAAGCGCGGGGATATTAAGCCCGGCGATACGTTGATTGAGGCAACCAGCGGCAATACCGGCATTGCGCTGGCGATGATCGCCGCGCTCAAAGGCTATCGCATGAAGCTGCTGATGCCGGACAACATGAGCATGGAGCGTAAGGCGGCGATGCAGGCCTACGGCGCCGAGCTGATTCTGGTGAGTAAAGCTCAGGGCATGGAGGGAGCACGCGAATTGGCGCAGCAGATGGCCGATCGCGGCGAAGGTAAGATCCTCGACCAGTTTAATAACCCGGATAACCCGCTGGCGCACTACGCCACTACCGGGCCGGAAATCTGGCGTCAGACCGAAGGCCGCATAACCCACTTTGTTTCCAGCATGGGCACCACCGGTACCATTACTGGCGTGAGTCGTTTTATGCGAGAGCAAAGCAAGCCGGTGACGATTGTTGGGCTGCAGCCGGAAGAGGGCAGCAGTATTCCGGGGATCCGCCGCTGGCCGGAAGAGTGGTTACCTAAAATTTTCAACCCGACGCTGGTGGATGAAGTTATCGATATGTCGCAGACCGAGGCCGAGCAGACGATGCGCCGCCTGGCGATGGAAGAGGGGATTTTCTGCGGCGTAAGTTCCGGTGGCGCGGTAGCCGGTGCGCTGCGCGTAGCCAGAGCAAACCCTGGCTCCGTGGTGGTGGCTATTATTTGCGACAGAGGCGATCGCTATCTTTCTACCGGCGTGTTTGGGGAAGAAAGCTACGTTCAGGGCGCAGGGATCTGACGCACCGGAGGAAGGAAGATGGCTCAGGATAACGATATACAGTCGGTGCTGTTTCACGACTCGGGCAGGGCGCTACAGGCCGATATTGTCGCGGTACAGTCTCAGGTGGTTTACGGCAGCGTCGGCAACAGCATCGCGGTACCGGCCATTCAGCAGCACGGCTGGCGAGTGATGGCTGTGCCAACAGTATTATTCAGCAACACGCCGCATTACGATACCTTTTACGGCGGCGTGATCCCGACAGAGTGGTTCAGCGGTTACCTGCGGGCGCTGGAAGAGCGTGACGCTTTGCGCGAGCTTAAGGCAGTGACGACCGGCTATATGGGCAGCGCGGAACAGATTCATCTGCTGGCGGACTGGCTGCGTGAAAGGCGCGAAAGCCATCCTGATTTGCTGATCCTCGTCGATCCGGTTATCGGTGACACGGACAGCGGTATTTACGTCAAGCCCGGTATTCCCGAAGCTTATCGCACTACGCTGTTGCCGCATGCTCAGGGGCTGACGCCAAACCTTTTTGAGCTGCATATTCTGACCGGGATGCCGTGCGACACGCTGGAACTGGCGGTTATCGCGGCCAGAAGCCTGCTGTCTGAGACGCTGCGCTGGGTGGTGATTACCAGTGCGCCGGGGAATAGCTCTGATACGATTTCTGTGGTGACTGTGACCGCCGATGCGGTAGATGTGACCAGCCATGAGCGTGTGGTAACCGACCTGAAGGGAACCGGGGATTTGTTCTGTGCCGAATTGGTCAGCCGTATTCTGGAAGGGAAAAAGGTGGCGGTGGCGGCAGGGGAGGCGGCGCACCGGGTGTTTGAAGTGATGGCCTGGACTCAGGCGCAGCGCTCAGATGAGCTGATTCTACCGCGCTGAATCGCAGCCAATAAAAAAGGCACCTAAGGGTGCCTTTTTCTCTGCATGAATCTTACTTCTTGATGCGGATAACCGGGGTTTCGCCCACGGTTACGCTACCCGTCAGTTTGATCAGCTCTTTGATTTCGTCCATGTTGGAGATAACAACCGGCGTCAGGGTAGACTTGGCTTTCTCTTCCAGCAGCGGCAGATCGAACTCAATGACCACGTCGCCTTTCTTCACGCGCTGGCCTTCTTCAGCGATGCGCTTGAAGCCTTCGCCTTTCAGCTCAACGGTGTCGATACCAAAGTGAACGAATAACTCAATGCCGCTATCGGATTCGATAGAGAAGGCATGGTTGGTTTCGAAGATTTTACCGATGGTGCCGTCAACCGGAGCAACCATTTTGTTGCCGGTTGGTTTGATAGCAATACCATCGCCAACGATTTTTTCAGCAAACACGACGTCCGGCACGTCTTCAATGTTAACGATTTCGCCAGACAGTGGAGCAACGATCTCAATGGTTCCGGTGTCGCTATTGCCTTTGTCACCGAACAGTTTACTAAATAACCCCATTAGCCTTCTCTCCTAAGCAGTAATTTGGGCAGCATCTCGTGAATTAGCAGATTGTTTTTTCTTCAATGAACTTGTTAACCAGCGTCATTAACTCGTCCGTTGTCGGTTGAGCAAGAGCCTGCTCTGCTAACACTTTCGCATCTTCGAAGTTCGTGTTACGGATAATCTTCTTGATACGTGGGATAGAAATGGCGCTCATACTGAATTCGTCCAGGCCCATCCCAAGCAACAGAAGTGTAGCACGTTCGTCGCCCGCAAGCTCACCACACATACCGGTCCATTTACCTTCTGCATGAGAAGCATCAATAACTTGCTTAATCAGAGTCAGTACGGACGGTGACATTGGCTGGTAAAGATGTGAAATCATATCATTACCACGGTCAACTGCCAGGGTGTACTGAGTTAAATCGTTGGTGCCGATGCTGAAGAAGTCGACTTCTTTAGCCAGGTGACGAGCAATCGTCGCGGCCGCAGGGGTTTCAACCATTACGCCGATTTCGATGGTTTCATCGAATGCTTTACCTTCGTCACGCAGTTCCTGCTTGAAGATCTCAATCTCTTTTCTCAGCGCACGCACTTCTTCAACGGAGATGATCATCGGGAACATGATGCGCAGTTTGCCGAAAGCAGAGGCGCGCAGGATGGCACGAACCTGGTCACGCAGGATCTCTTTGCGATCCATGGCGATACGAATCGCACGCCAGCCCAGGAACGGGTTCTCTTCTTTAGGGAAGTTCATGTACGGCAGCTCTTTGTCGCCGCCGATGTCCATGGTACGCACGATGACCGCCTGAGAGCCACAGGCTTCAGCCACGGCTTTGTACGCGGCAAACTGCTCGTCTTCAGTCGGCAGTGAGTCACGGTCCATGAACAGGAATTCGGTACGATACAGACCGACACCTTCTGCGCCGTTACGCTCTGCACCGTCGATATCACGAACGGTACCAATGTTGGCGCACACTTCGACCTGATGGCCGTCGAGGGTGATAGCCGGTAGGTCCTTCAGCTTGGCCAGCTCTGCTTTCTCAGAGGCAACCTGCTGTTGAACGGCGCGCAGCTCTTCGATCTGCTCGTTGGTCGGGTTAACGTAAACTTTGTTGTTAACCGCATCAAGGATCAGATAGTCGTCGTTTTTCACGTCAGAGGTGACGCTACCGGTGCCCACAATCGCCGGCAGCTCAAGGGAGCGCGCCATGATGGAGGTGTGGGAGGTACGCCCGCCGATATCGGTGATGAAGCCCAGCACTTTTTTCAGGTTCAGCTGTGCAGTTTCAGACGGCGTCAGATCTTTAGCAACCAGGATAACTTCATCCTTGATTGCGCTTAAATCGATAATGTTCAGGCCAAGAATGTTTTGCAGCAGACGTTTACCAATGTCGCGTACGTCAGCGGCACGTTCTTTCAGGTATTCGTCATCCAGCTCTTCAAGAGCCGTAGCCTGGCCTTCAATCACTTCGTACGCCGCAGCGTCCGCTGTGACCAGCTTGTCTTTGATAAGGGCAATGATTTCCTGCTCGAGCTCTTCGTCTTCCAGCAACATAATGTGGCCTTCGAAGATAGCTTCCTTTTCTTCACCGAAGGTCTCGCCAGCTTTAATTTTGATCGCTTCTAATTGCTCGGATGCTTTGGCGCGCCCGCTAAGGAAACGTTCAACTTCCTGCTCAACTTTGTCGGCAGAAATCTTCTTCCGGTCGATGACAATTTCATCTTCCTTCAGCAAAAGTGCTTTGCCGAAAGCGATACCCGGGGATGCTAAAATGCCTGAAATCATAACCCTACCTTACTTGTGACTGATATTTACGAAGAACCCAGAACTTACTCGAGTTCAGCCATCAGTTTTACTAAATGCTCAACGGCTTTCTGCTCATCTTCACCTTCAGCGGACAGAGTCACTACGGTGCCCTGAGTCAGGCCCAGAGTTTGCAGTTTGAACAGGCTCTTAGCGCTGGCGCTTTTGCCGTTTGAAGTCACGGTGATTTCGGAAGTGAAGCCTTTAGCTTCTTTAACAAACTGTGCAGCAGGGCGGGTATGCAGACCGTTCGGAGCGGTAATAGTTACTTCTTGCTGGAACATTGTATTTCCCCAACTTATAGGTTTAGTGTTGTGGAACTAAAGTCTAGCCTGGCGGCCACACTTTAGCCTCTATCGTTAGCACCACCGTTGATGAAACGAGGCACTGGATGCCTGGGAACCAAGAAAAAGACGCCAGTAGCGTTTCGTCGGTCCGTAACCATTATGCCGTGAAAAGCGGACATGCACCAAATCGTTAAATCGATTCAGCAGGGCCATCTCACAGCTTGATTAATTTCGCGCATCGAAATAATTGCTGGTTAAATACCAGACCTGGGGGGAGGAAAGCAATGCTGATGAGGGTGAAACTTTGATGTATGCCACAAAAAAGCACCCTCGCGGGTGCTTTTTTAAGCATGTATCAAATACTGGCATTACTGTTGCAGTTCTTTCTCAGTGAACAGATCGGCAAACAGTGCAGTACTCAAATATCGCTCCCCGGATGATGGAAGGATAACCACAATATTCTTATTGGTAAAGGCTTCGTCTTCCTGAAGCTTCAGTGCGGCTGCAACGGCGGCCCCGGAAGAGATACCGGCCAGAATGCCTTCTTCGTCCATCAGGCGACGGGCGGTAGAAATAGCCTCTTCATTGGTGATGGTCACCACTTTGTCGATAAGCTTGAGATCCAGGTTGCCGGGAATAAAACCTGCGCCGATGCCCTGAATTTTATGTGGGCCAGGCTTCAGTTCTTCGCCTGCCAGCGCCTGTTTGATAACCGGAGAGTCGGTTGGCTCAACCGCCACGCTAATCAGCGAGGTTTTGCCTTTGGTGTTTTTGATATAGCGGCTAACGCCGGTTAGCGTGCCACCGGTACCGACACCCGCGATAAACACATCGACTTCACCATCGGTATCTTCCCAGATTTCCGGGCCGGTAGTTTTTTCGTGGATTTCCGGGTTGGCCGGGTTGCTGAACTGCTGAAGCAGCAGGTACTTAGCCGGATCGCTGGCAACGATTTCTTCCGCCTTCTGGATAGCCCCTTTCATCCCTTTAGCGCCTTCAGTCAGCACCAGGTTTGCCCCCAGTGCTTTTAACAGCTTACGGCGCTCAATGCTCATGGTTTCCGGCATGGTCAGCGTCAGTTTATAACCACGCGCGGCCGCCACGTAGGCCAGAGCGATACCGGTGTTGCCACTGGTCGGTTCGACTAACTCCACGCCAGGCTTCAGCACGCCGCGTTTTTCGGCATCCCAAATCATATTGGCACCAATGCGGCATTTGACGCTGAAGCTTGGGTTACGCGACTCCACCTTCGCCAGAATGCGTCCGTTGCCGATACGGTTCAGGCGAACCAACGGCGTGTGGCCGATTGTCAGGGAGTTGTCTTCATAAATTTTGCTCATGGCTCGTCCTTAACTGTCTGAATTTTGGGATACCGGTTCAGCATACCCGCTCAGGAAATATGCGGAAGTAAGGAAATAGCATATCTATATGTGGAAGGGAAATAAGCCAACGCTACATGGAATAAGCAAAGGCATAAGCAATGTCACCTTCCGTAAGGCATTATTTCCACAAAGCATGTTTTGCCCGATAGCAATCCACCCACATGGCCGTTGCGCCACAGACGGCAACCGGCATGATAAAAAGATTCAGGATGGGTATCAGGGTGAACAGGCTTACCAGGGCGCCAAACTGCATGTTGACAACCTTTTGCTCCCGAAGCGCCACGCGCATTTGCTTAAACGGAACCTTGTGGTTGTCGAACGGATAATCACAATACTGGATTGCCAGCATCCAGGCGCTGAACAGGAACCACAGTACCGGGGCGATGGTCTGGCCGATGCCGGGTATAAAGTAAAGCACTAGCAACACAACCGCGCGCGGCAGATACCAGGCAAGTTTCTGCCACTCACGCTTCATGATGCGCGGCAGATCTTTCATGATGCCCAGCACCCCTGTATCAGGCGGCGTAGCGCCCGTAAGTCTTGCTTCGAGCTGTTCTGCCAGCAGCCCACTAAAGGGGGCAGCAATCAAATTCGCGATGGTTGAAAAGAAATAGCCAAATACCAGCAGTACGGAAAGCGTCACCAGCGGCCAGAGCAAATAACTCAGCCACTGTAACCAGTCCGGGATGTGGCTCATCATGGCCGGGATCCAGACATCAAGGCGGGTGAATAGCCACCAGAAGGCACCGCCTAACAAAATAATATTGACCAGCAGCGGGAGCAGAACGAAGCGTTTAATGCCCGGTTCGCGCACCAGTTTCCAGCCCTGGGAAAAATAGTAAACGCCACTACGCGGCGCGGTTCCGGAAGTTGAAACCATGATTTGAACAGACTCCTTTTTGTTAACGCTGTTGGTTACCGGGTATCATAACCGACTGTATTCAGAAAAACTTACCAGGAATTGGTCGAAAAAACAGCGGAAAGGTGCCCTGAGGCTATCTTTATGGTGAGAAAACCGTGCTCGCACTTGCACTTGAGCAGATGGGCAAATACTCTTAGTGAGTAAATGTTTGCCGCGGTGGCAAGGTGTTAGAACAACAGAGAATATAATGATGCAGGATTTGCGTCTGATATTAATCATTGTTGGCGCAATCGCCATAATAGCCTTACTGGTACACGGCCTGTGGACCAGTCGTAAGGAACGATCTTCCGTGTTCCGCGATCGCCCATTAAAACGTATGAAGTCGAAACGTGACGAATACGAAGAAGAGGACGATGAGGAAGAGGAAGGAGTGGGCGAAGTGCGCGTACGTCGTACTGCTCCTGTGCCGGAGTCTGCTTCTCGTGAAGCGAATGCCCCACGTCAGCCTCAGGCACCTCAACACAATTATGAGCCGCCGTATGCGTCAGCAGAACCTCGTCCTGCGCCGCAGCCGCGTCAGCCTGAGCCGGTAACCCCGCGCCACGTTGAGCCCGCTCCTCAGCATGTTGAACCTGTGCGCCATGCTGCGCCTCAGGCTCCGGTTGCGCCTGTGTCTGAGCCCGTCGTAGCCCCGGTAGAGCCAACGCCTGCGCCCCAGCCGTTTACTGCTGAACCTGCACCTGTTGTTGCCGAACCGGCACCGCAGCCCGCACCGGCGAAGAAAGAGACCGTGATCGTGATGAACGTAGCGGCTCATGCTGGCAGCACGCTGAACGGCGAACTGTTGTTAAACAGCATCCAGCAGGCTGGGTTCAAGTTTGGTGAGATGAATATTTTCCATCGCCATCTTAGCCCGGACGGCAGCGGCTCGGTACTGTTCAGCCTTGCCAATATGGTGAAACCGGGTTCCTTTGACCCGGAGCACATGGCTGATTTTGCTACGCCAGGCGTGACTATCTTTATGCAGGTGCCGTCCTACGGTGACCCAATACAAAACTTTAAGCTGATGCTGCAGTCTGCGCAGCACATTGCCGATGAAGTGGGCGGTGTTGTGCTCGACGATCAGCGTCGCATGATGACTCCGCAGAAGCTGCGTGAGTACCAGGACAGGATCCGTGAGGTTGTTGAATCCAACGCCTGAATTCTGCCCTGAACGTTCTCCCTAAACCCCCGCCTGTCGGGGGTTTTTTATCATTGATGGTGCGATATGGACTCAATCGAACAACAACTCACTCAACTGCGAACCACGCTTCGCCATCATGAATATCTGTACCACGTGCAAGACAGCCCTGAAATTCCGGATGCCGAGTACGACAGACTGATGCGCGAGCTGCGTGCGCTTGAAGAGGCTCATCCGGAGCTGATTACCCAGGATTCCCCGACCCAGCGCGTCGGTGCGGCGCCGCTCAGTGAGTTTACCCAGGTACGTCATGAAGTGCCGATGCTGTCGCTGGATAACGTCTTCGACGAAGCAAGCTACCTGGCGTTTAACAAGCGCGTGCAGGACAGGCTGAAAAGCTCCGATGCCCTGACGTTTTGCTGCGAGCTGAAGCTGGATGGCCTGGCGGTGAGCCTGCTGTATGAAGACGGCGTTCTGGTTCGGGCCGCAACGCGTGGTGACGGGACGACCGGTGAAAATATTACGGCTAACGTCCGTACTATCCGCGCGATCCCGCTCAAGCTGACAGGTGACAATATTCCTCGTCGCATAGAGGTTCGTGGCGAAGTATTTCTGCCGCAGGCAGGCTTCGAGAAAATCAACGAAGAAGCCCGCCGCACCGGCGGTAAAGTGTTTGCTAACCCGCGTAACGCCGCAGCTGGTTCATTGCGCCAGCTGGACCCGCGCATTACCGCTAAACGCCCGCTGACCTTCTTCTGCTACGGCGTAGGCCTGCTGGAAGGCGGCGATCTCCCGGCAAGCCATATGGCGCGTTTACAGCAGTTTAAAGCCTGGGGGTTACCGGTGAGTGACCGTATCCGCCTGTGCAGTACGCCTGAAGAAGTGCTGGCGTTTTACCATCAGGTTGAGGCCGACCGCCCCACGCTGGGCTTCGATATCGATGGCGTGGTCATTAAAGTTGATTCACTCGCGCTGCAGGAAACGCTGGGCTTTGTTGCCCGCGCGCCGCGCTGGGCCGTGGCGTTTAAATTCCCTGCCCAGGAACAGATGACGACCGTGCGCGACGTGGAGTTCCAGGTAGGGCGTACCGGCGCGATTACGCCAGTGGCTCGTCTGGAGCCGGTGCAGGTTGCCGGCGTGCTGGTCAGCAACGCGACGCTGCACAACGCCGATGAAATTGAGCGTCTTGGTCTGCGTATCGGCGACAGGGTCGTTATCCGTCGCGCGGGCGATGTTATCCCGCAGGTGGTTGGCGTGGTTGAGTCCGAGCGTCCTGAAGACACGCAGACAATCATCTTCCCAACGCATTGCCCGGTTTGTGGCTCGGACGTTGAGCGCGTAGAAGGTGAAGCCGTAGCTCGCTGTACCGGCGGCCTTATCTGCGGTGCACAGCGCAAAGAAGCGCTGAAGCACTTTGTTTCTCGCCGGGCGATGGACGTTGACGGCATGGGCGACAAAATCATCGATCAACTGGTGGAAAAAGAGTACGTCCACACGCCAGCGGATTTATTTAAGCTGACGGCGGGCAAACTCACCGGGCTGGATCGTATGGGCCCCAAGTCGGCTCAAAACGTTGTTGATGCGTTGGAAAAGGCGAAAGAGACAACCTTCGCGCGCTTCCTGTATGCCTTAGGCATTCGTGAGGTCGGTGAAGCTACTGCCGCAGGGCTGGCGGCACATTTTGGTACGCTGGATGACCTGGTGGCCGCCAGCATCGACGATCTGCAAAAAGTGCCGGACGTCGGCATTGTTGTTGCGACGCACACCTTTAACTTCTTTGCGGAGGAGAGCAACCGGGAGGTTATTCGTCAGCTAAGAGAAGATGCGGGCGTTCGCTGGCCGGATCCTGTGGTCGTTAAAGCGGAAGAGATTGATAGCCCGTTTGCCGGTAAAACCGTGGTGCTGACCGGCTCGTTAAGCATTCTCTCCCGTGATGAAGCTAAGGACAGGCTGACTGCGCTGGGGGCAAAAGTGGCGGGCAGCGTGTCAAAAAAAACCGACCTGGTTATCGCCGGCGAAGCGGCTGGCTCAAAGCTTGTAAAGGCGCAGGAGCTGGGCATCCAGGTTATCGACGAAGCGGAAATGATTCGTTTGTTGGGTGACTAAATGGACAAAGAGCAGCTCATTGAGATAGCCAATACGGCGATGCCGTTTGGTAAATACAAAGGCCGAATGCTGATTGATTTACCGGAAGAGTATTTGCTGTGGTTCTCCCGCAAAGGGGAGTTTCCGCAGGGCCATCTCGGTGAGTTAATGGCCCTGACGCTGCTGATCAAAGTTGAGGGGCTGGATAATTTGGTCCGGCCCCTCAAACGCCATTAAGTTCTGGCTGCAGCAGCCTGCTTTTCAGCGTCTGCGGCCGTTTTACGCTGGTAACGGCGGGCCATACCGGCGCAGACCATAAGCTGGATTTGATGAAAAATCATCAACGGTAGCACCATCATCCCCACTGCTGCGACCGGGAACAGGATGTTGGCCATGGGAATGCCGTTGGCCAGGCTCTTTTTCGACCCACAAAATACGATGGTAATTTCATCCGCTTTGCTGAACCCAAAGCGCCGTGCCACAAAAATATTTACCGTCATCACAATGGCCAGCAGCACGATGCTGGAGACCACGATAAACAGCAGCGAACCCGCTCCCACTTTATGCCATATGCCGTGCGTGACGGCTTCACTAAAGGCCGAATAGACCACCAGAAGAATCGATGTCTGGTCGGTTTTGCCGATCCATTTCTTGTTTTTTGCCACCCATGCACCAATCCACGGCCGCATTAAATGCCCGGCCACGAACGGTACCAGCAGCTGCAGCATAATACTGCCGACCTGTTGGAGACTGCCGCTCGCCCCCTGGATATGCATCACCAGCCCTACCAGCAATGGAGAGAGGAATATCCCCAGCAGGCTGGACGCAGAGGCAGAACAAATAGCCGCCGCAACGTTGCCCCCGGCAATGGAGGTAAACGCGATGGCCGACTGTACCGTGGCGGGCAAAATACAGAGGTAGAGGAAACCGCTGTACAGCTCAGGGCTGACATTGACCGGTTTCCACCAGCTGAATAATACGCCGAGCACCGGGAACAAAACGAACGTGCTGCACATCACCCACAAATGTAGCCGCCAGTGGCTGCTGCCGGAAATTACCGCTTCACGGGAAAGCTTTGCACCATGCATGAAGAACAACAGGGCAATAGCGGCGGTGGTGAGCCCCTCAAAGAAACCGACAAAGCTTCCTTTCGCCGGAAAGAAGGAGGCCAGCAGAACGGTGCAAACCAGCGTTAAGGTAAAGGGGTCAACAATGCGTAGCAATTTCATAGCCATTCCTCAAAGGTGAATGGCGCTATTGTGTTTCCGTTGATTTCAGAAATAAAATTGATTTATTACATGCATTGATGAGTGAAATAGATGAATTATTCCCTGCGTCAGCTTCGTGTGTTTGTCGCCGTAGCCCATGCCGGCAGCTTTAGCCGCGCAGGGGAGAGTATAGGTCTTAGCCAGTCTGCCGTAAGCCACAGTCTGAAGGAACTGGAAGCCGAGCTGGGGGTAAAATTACTTGACCGTACCACGCGGGAGGTGGTGCTAACTCCCGCTGGGGAGCAGCTGGCGCCGAGGTTGGAACGGCTGCTGGAAGAGCTAACGACAACGCTTCTTGATGCCCGTGTTGTGGGTCATCAGCTTAGCGGCACGGTCCGCGTCGCGGCCAGCCAAACTTTATCAGCACATCTTATGCCACAGTCTATTGCTGCCTGCGCAGAGGCTTATCCCAATATTCGGTTTGTCCTTCATGATGCTTCGCAGCAGTGGGTCCTGCAGAGCATTCGTCAGGGCGAGGTGGATTTTGGGGTGGTTATCGATCCGGTGCAGGCAAGCGATCTGGAATGTGAAACGGTGCTGTCCGAACCCTTCCTGTTGCTGTGCCGCAGTGACCATCAGTTTGCAGAAGTGGCGCAGGTTGAATGGCAGGCGTTGCAGGGGCAAAAATTGGTGTTACAGGATTATGCTTCCGGTAGCCGCCCGCTTATTGATGAGGCTTTTATTCGGCAGGGGATCGCAGTGCATGTTGTACAGCAGATTGGCCATCCCACGACGCTATACCCGATGGTTGAGGCCGGAATTGGCCTTAGCGTGCTGCCAGCGCTGGCGCTACCGCTGCCTCAGGGGCGGCCGTTAGTGGTAAAGCGATTAACGCCGGTTGTCAATCGACAGCTGATGTTGGTCAGGCGAAAAAACCGCTCACTTTCACGGGCCGCGGAAGTCATCTGGCAGGAGGTACGAGAGCAGGCCAGGCTGTTAACCCTGGCCCGTAGAGGCGATCCGCTATTTATTGAAGATTAAATATAAACATCGATCTTGTTGTCGGCTGAAGGTTTGTTCACGCCTGTTGCTTTAATCTGCTGCTGTTCCTTTTTTTGCTGTGCTTCTTCAGCCTGTTTGCGCTGGAGTTGCGCCAGCTGGGCCTGCAGCATTTTTATCTCAGCCTGAATAACCTCAATCTGCTTCTTTTTCTCTTCAGCCGTGCGATCCGGGGTGCCGGAGACTTCTTTTAGCTTTTGGGTAAGCTGAGAGATTTTTTTCGTGATTTGCGCAATTTGTGCCGCAGTGCTGTTATCCGAGCTGCCGGAGGCGCTGCTGCCGCTGACATCGCTTGCCTGTATGCCTACCGGCGCGGAACTGCTGATAGTTGTCATTATCTTTCCTTCAGAGGAATGGAATAGGTAATGGCATTATCGGCCTGGGTATGGGGAAGTTGATGACTTTTTGCTAAGGGGATTAAACGGCAGATAGCAAAAAGGCGCCTTTAGGGCGCCTTTCTACATTGGTGGGTCGTGCAGGATTCGAACCTGCGACCAATTGATTAAAAGTCAACTGCTCTACCAACTGAGCTAACGACCCGATGGTGGGTGATGACGGGCTCGAACCGCCGACCCCCTCCGTGTAAAGGAGGTGCTCTACCAACTGAGCTAATCACCCAAACTTCGGTACTGCTAATTCGGTAAGAGGAGATGGTGGGTGATGACGGGCTCGAACCGCCGACCCCCTCCGTGTAAAGGAGATGCTCTACCAACTGAGCTAATCACCCATCTCTAAATCTCTTACTGTACATTCCGGGTCACTCTTAAAGAGTGGTGGGTGATGACGGGCTCGAACCGCCGACCCCCTCCGTGTAAAGGAGATGCTCTACCAACTGAGCTAATCACCCCCGGTTTGTGGAGTCGCATTATAGGGACAGTTGAAAATGAGTCAACGCCTTTTCTAAAGTTTTTGTTCGTTCGTCTTAAAATTAAACGATGCGATCAAGAAACATGCATTGGCGTTTGATTTATCATCAAATTCTCTGCTTTACGGCTATCTGCAGGCATCAACATTGAGGAATTAGCGCACAGTGATAGAATGTTGCCTGTTAATTTTCCCTGGCAATTGCCGCTTTGCCGGCAAATATGTGTAACTAAGGCCGTTTAATGAAAATCAAAACTCGCTTTGCGCCAAGCCCAACAGGCTATCTGCACGTTGGCGGTGCCCGTACTGCTCTCTACTCCTGGCTTTTCGCTCGTCATAACAAAGGCGAGTTCGTGCTGCGTATAGAAGATACCGATCTCGAACGTTCAACCCCGGAAGCGATTGAAGCGATTATGGACGGGATGAACTGGTTGAGCCTGCAGTGGGATGAGGGCCCGTACTATCAGACCAAGCGTTTTGATCGTTACAACCAGGCCATCGATGAGATGCTGGCCGCAGGGACGGCTTATAAATGCTATTGCTCTAAAGAGCGCCTTGAAGCACTGCGCGAAGAACAAATGGCTAATAACGAGAAGCCTCGTTATGACGGCCGTTGCCGCCACAGCCACGAACATCACGCTGATGACGAACCGTGCGTCGTGCGTTTTGCCAACCCGCAGGAAGGCTCCGTCATCTTTGACGACCAGATTCGTGGCCCGATCGAATTCAGCAACCAGGAGCTGGACGATCTGATCATCCGCCGTACCGACGGCTCCCCAACCTATAACTTCTGTGTAGTGGTGGACGACTGGGATATGGAGATCACCCACGTGATCCGTGGTGAAGACCATATCAACAACACGCCGCGCCAGATCAACATCCTGAAAGCGTTGAACGCGCCGGTTCCACTTTATGCGCACGTCTCCATGATCAACGGCGACGACGGTAAAAAGCTTTCTAAACGCCACGGTGCGGTGAGCGTGATGCAGTACCGCGACGACGGCTATCTGCCGGAAGCGCTGCTGAACTATCTGGTGCGTCTGGGCTGGTCCCACGGTGACCAGGAGATCTTCTCTCGCGAAGAGATGATTGAGATGTTCAGCCTGAACGCGGTAAGCAAGTCGGCCAGCGCCTTCAACACTGAGAAGCTGCAGTGGCTGAACCACCATTACATCAATACGCTGGAGCCAGAGTACGTGGCGACCCACCTGCAGTGGCACATCGAGCAGGAAAACATTGATACCCGCAATGGTCCGCAGCTGTCAGCGCTGGTGAAACTGCTCGGCGAGCGTTGCAAAACCCTGAAAGAAATGGCGCAGACCTGCCGCTACTTCTATGAAGATTTCAGCGAGTTTGATGCCGATGCGGCGAAGAAACACCTGCGCCCGGTTGCGCGTCAGCCGCTTGAAGTGGTGCGTGACAAGCTGGCCGCGCTGAGCGACTGGACGGCAGAAAACGTTCATCACGCCATTCAGGCGACGGCCGATGAGCTGGAAGTGGGCATGGGTAAAGTAGGGATGCCGCTGCGCGTGGCCGTTACCGGTGCAGGCCAGTCTCCTGGTCTTGATGTTACCGTGCATGCGATCGGTAAACAGCGCTCTGTTGCGCGCATCAACAAAGCGCTCGATTTTATCAGCGAGCGTGAAGTACAGCAGTAAGCGAAAGCTTTAGCGCTGCAAAAAGCCGGTTAGTGTGCCGGCTTTTTTTATTCGTTATCGCGAATACCCAAACGTTTCAGTAAGCCAGCAATCCCATCTCGCAGCAGCATCGCAGACATCTTTTGCTGTTCGCTGTCGGACATTTGCTGCACCGAATTAATCAGCAGGTTTTCCAGCGACGCATCGATCACACTATAGCGAGCGGTATTTTCCGTTACTCGTCGGGCACTGTTGATAAACTCCCGAACCTGCTCATCAATATGAATTAACCGCGCTTTACCGCCCTGAACACCGGGTTTAGGCGAGGTCTCCCAGTTTTCTTTGCGAACCCATTTGTTGATGGTCTGGCGACTATAGCCGGTAATGATGGCTAATTCTTCAGGTGTCATTCTTTCCTTGAGCACAGTGATTCCTTTTCATTGCGGCCGAAAGGGCGTTAATTAGTGGTTCATTTTATTGAACTGCCTAACGTGAAACTGTGACAGAATTAACTACAACGGGATGATATGCAACCTGGAATTGCCTGATGCGATGGCTTTTTAGGCGATTGATCGCGGAAGAACAATTTGCCGTTGACACTGTTTGTTGGGTTTCATATTATGCCGCCCGTCAACACGACAAGGTTGTACGGTTAGGGGCTATAGCTCAGCTGGGAGAGCGCTTGCATGGCATGCAAGAGGTCAGCGGTTCGATCCCGCTTAGCTCCACCAAATCTTCACCAGCAAGATTGGTACCGTGTCACTTAAGTTTGTCTGTGGGGCTATAGCTCAGCTGGGAGAGCGCTTGCATGGCATGCAAGAGGTCAGCGGTTCGATCCCGCTTAGCTCCACCAAAATTTAAAACCCTCGCTTCGGCGGGGGTTTTTGTTTTTAGCGCATCAACCCCTCCTTTCCTCAGGCTGTCGCTTGGTAAAAATGTCTCTATTTATGTCGGCTTGTTCTATTATTTCTGCTGGGCGGTAAGATTTTCTTTTGGGCTTTTCTGTAACTTGATTCGCTCAATAAATAAACGTACTCTTCCCGACCGAAACCGATATTTCAGCAATTACATAAACTTAACACTGCGGCCTATGATTATTCACAAAACGATAAGAAAAATAGCGATTGCCCTGGCCTTGTGTTTTCTCTTTATTCCTTTTTCTCGTGTTATTTCACCAACGACCATTGTTGATGGGCATAAAACCTATCTGGCCTACCTGCCGTTAAGCTTTATTATGGCAATGATAATTATTTACGGACGGCAGGCGATTTTACCGTTAGGGGCAGGTGTTCTGGCTATTTATGCCCGGCTTCTTGATTTACCGGTTGTTCCGCTGGTTGCTTTTATTTTCTGTCTGCTATTCCCTCTACTGATTGCCAGTCTGATTACCCGCTATTATGTTGGCCGCCGCTGGCGTTTTGGGTTGCCAAACAAGGGGATGGGGCAGCGTATTTTTTGGCTCGGGTTTGTTGCTCCGTTTAGTATCAAACTGCTGATGTACCTCGTGGGTAAAGTCATAGCGTATCCGCCTGAACTCGCGCCATTTTTCGGCGGTGGCTCAGTTATCTACATGATTGTCGATGTGCTTAACCTGATAGCGGCGTCGTTGATCTTCACGCCGCTTTTCTATTACCCGCTGCGCATGCTCCTGAACCCGCATTTTGCCGTCGGTTTCTGGCGGCGCGGTGTGCAGCATTACAGGCAGGATAAGCACCGTTTTTATACGCCGTGTTGGCTGGTTGCCTGGGG
Source organism: Cedecea sp. (assembly GCF_036500665.1). NCBI lineage: Bacteria > Pseudomonadati > Pseudomonadota > Gammaproteobacteria > Enterobacterales > Enterobacteriaceae > Cedecea > Cedecea sp. The sequence goes on along the minus strand of NZ_DASYBS010000025.1, from coordinate 14,612 downwards.
GTTATACCTGTTGGTGATGTGTTCGCCATGGCACAGTGAACTGATTTCCGGCTATCTGGTACCGGTTGTCTTTGTGCTGTTCACGCTCGGTATCCGCCGTCTTGGCGCAAAGCTGGTTTCCCTGCTGTGGGGGATTTCAGCATGGGTATTACTGACCTACAACACCGGTTTTTTGCAGGGTGTTAATACGCAATACGCTTTGTCGTTTATTCTTTCAGTATTTATTTCATTTACTGTTTGCCTGTTGTACATGGCCATTTCCTACCATAAAAATGAATGGATGAAGCGCATTTATCATCTACAGGCGCAGACCGATCCTTTAACAAATCTACCCAATTTACGTGCACTTGAAGAACATATTCGGGCTTACCCGACCGGTTCGCTGTGCTGCCTGAGAATGGCTAACTTTGAATTTCTTAGCCGACATTACGGCATGATGATGCGAATATACTGCAAGAAAACCATTGCCAGAGAATTACAGCCATGGTTGCTTGACGGTGAAAAAATATTTCAGCTTCCCGGCAGCGAATTGCTTTTGTTTTTACGAGGCGGAGAAACAGAAGCTCGGCTAACCTATTTTGTTGATCAACTGAATAATAAAAAAATCCCCTGGCACAATACTCTCCTTGAAATTGAATACGGGGCTTCATGGGGAATTGTTGATGTTCCCGAAGAACTGCAGCGCACGCTTGGGCAATTAAGCTACCTGGCAGAGAAAGCCAGCGACGTACAGCGTGTGCTTGGCCTGGATTCAAGATTGCAGGCGGTTTCAGGGCAAACCACCGAGCGCGTATTACTGCTGCAAAAGATAAAGCGAGCAATAGACGATGAGGCCTTCCAGCTCTACGCTCAGCCGATAGTCGACAGCCAGGGGAAAGGCTACCATGAGATCCTCAGCCGCCTGGTGATTGACGGTCAGAACATTACCCCGGATAAATTTATCCCCATTATCGCCGAGTTTAACCTCAGTACCCGTTTTGACATGATGGTAATGAAGATGCTGTTGGCGTGGCTTGCTAAGCACCCCGGCGATACGCGGCAGGCACGTTTCTCGGTCAATCTGATGCCGCTCACGCTGATGCAAAAAGACATTGCTCAAAAGATTGTTGCGCAGTTTGACGCTAATAAGGTGCCAACCAGCGCGGTGGTTATTGAGGTCACGGAAGAGCAGGCCTTCTCCAACTCCGACACCTCTAACCAAAATATTGCGCTACTGCGTGAGAACGGTTTCAGGATTGCTATTGATGATTTTGGGACAGGCTACGCTAACTATGAGCGTCTGAAAAAACTGCAGGCGGACATCATTAAAATTGATGGCTGTTTTGTCCGGGATATCACCAGCGATGTCATGGACAGACTGATCGTGAAATCCATCTGCAAACTGGCGGCGGCCAAACCGCTGACCGTTGTCGCTGAGTATGTCGAAACGGAAGAGCAACGCGAAATCCTGTTGCAGCTTGGTGTACAGTTCCTGCAAGGTTATCTGGTGGGGAAACCCGAGCCGCTACAGCAGTTGACGCACCGATCGCACTCCTTTGCGCCATAAAAAGGAATCACCGTGAGCACATCGTTGATGAGCTATATTCACCAGCCACTGGTCAAGACATTACGCATAACCCATGTGTGCTTTTTGTCGCTCTTTCTGCTGATAACGTTCCTGTTCTGGCAGCAGGGCGAGCTGTTCAACCACGGCTATCGCACCAGCCAGCTCAGCCATCTTGAAAGCGTCACCGCCAGGCTTGAAAGCAAATCTCAATATCAAATGGACAACCTGCGCTACCTGCGCCGAATGTTCATTGAAACGCTGCATGAGCCGCAGTTTACGCCGCTGTCGCAGCTGACCTCCAGAGCCAGTAACAAAGAGACACTGTCGCCGCTGCATATTCAAAGCTTACCGATCCCCGATAGCGTTCTGTACTTTAAGAATCAATCTGAAGATGAAAGCGAAAGATTAACCCGGCGCGAGTATCAGGCGCTACGTGACATTCAGGATCTCTTCCCGCTGGCTGGCGGGAGTAACCGCCTGTCCTCCAGTATCTATTACATGTCGCGCTCCGGCGCCTTTATTGCTTCCCTGTCGCCTGATGTGAACACGCTGCTTGTCCAAAGCGCTAACCCGCTGGCAAAGCAGGGCTCGTTTGTTCTCGGCTCACCGCTGTTAAACCCCAGGCGTGAGCCGTTCTGGACGCGGCAAAATATCGCCAATACCGGGAAAACGTTGATTAACGGCTCGCTCCCCGTCGATTTTGACGACAGATGGATTGGGCTGTTTGGCATTGCGGTTACCACCCAAACGCTGCGGCTGTTCCTCTCGAGTTCTTTGCCGGAAGATACGCAAAGCGCCTATCTGCTTTTTGATGAGCAGATGAACCCGCTAACGCGCCCGGTTGGCTCACAGAATGGCTATCACCTCAGCGAAAAGCAGCGGCTGGCTATTCTTGAAAAACTGACTGACAAATCCCGCGGAACATTGCGCTTTGGCTATGCCTACGTCACTTTCGGTCAAGTGAGGGGGACGGGAGCCATTCTGGTGAGTATCCAGACGATCGGGCAGGGGCTGCATGAGGACTTTGGGCGTTTTAGCATCCTGCTGGTGGTGATGTGGCTGACCGTCATTCTTATCCTGCTTGGCTCGCACCGTATGATCTGCCGGCTGATTCGTAATATGGGACAGCTGCAGCAGGAAATGCACCGACACGCGCTCCATGACGACCTGACCGGCGTCCTTAATCGGCGTGGGTTCTTTGAGACGACTGGACGCATAAGCCCGCAGTATGTGGATTACTCCCTGATTCAGTTAGATCTCGATCATTTCAAAAAAGTGAATGACCGCTTTGGGCATCAGGTCGGCGACCGGGTGCTTATCCATGCCACGCGCTGCATCCAGCAGGCGATCCGCACCCAGGATATTGTCGGGCGTATAGGCGGCGAAGAGTTTTGTATCTACCTGCCCAATACCGATCTTCATGCGGCGATTGCCGTGGCGCAGCGGGTACGCAAAATGCTGGTGAATACGCCGCTAAAACTTGAGAATGACACTACGCTGCTGGTCACGGCTTCGCTGGGTGTTGCTTCCCATGAAGAAGCGCCTGAGGGTGACCTGGAACACATTCAGAGCCAGGCGGATATTCGCCTGTACCGGGCGAAACAGCAGGGGCGCAATAGAGTGTGTTGGAGTGGCGAGGCAGAATCGCAGGCATAAAAAAAGCCGGTGACCAGCACCGGCTTTTTAATACGCAATAATCAGATAACCAGCGCGGCGATAGACGCCGACAGGATACTCACCAGCGTAGAACCGTAAACCAGCTTCAGGCCGAAGCGGGAAACCACGTTACCTTGCTCTTCGTTCAGACCTTTAATCGCACCGGCGATGATGCCGATAGAAGAGAAGTTAGCGAAGGAAACCAGGAACACGGACAGGATACCTTCAGCGCGTGGAGACAGGGAGCTGGCAATCTTCTGCAGATCCATCATGGCAACGAATTCGTTAGAAACCAGTTTGGTCGCCATGATACTGCCTACCTGCAGCGCTTCGCCGGACGGCACGCCCATTACCCATGCAACCGGGTAGAAGATGTAGCCCAGAATGCCCTGGAAGGAGATGCCCAGCACGGCCGCGAACAGCGCGTTCAGACCAGAAATCAGCGCGATGAAGCCAATCAGCATAGCGGCAACGATAATTGCCACTTTGAAACCTGCCAGAATGTACTCGCCGAGCATTTCGAAGAAGCTTTGACCTTCGTGCAGGTTAGACATCTGCAGGTCTTCTTCTTTCTCATCCACGCGGTACGGGTTGATCAGCGACAGCACGATAAAGGTACTGAACATGTTCAGCACCAGCGCGGCAACCACGTATTTTGGCTGCAGCATAGTCATGTACGCGCCCACGATTGACATGGACACGGTAGACATCGCGGTTGCCGCCATGGTGTACATGCGGTTGCGCGACATCTTGCCGAGAATATCCTTATAGGCGATGAAGTTTTCTGACTGTCCCAGAATCAGCGAGCTTACGGCGTTAAAGGATTCCAGCTTACCCATACCGTTGACTTTAGAAAGCACGGTACCGATAGCGCGGATAACAATCGGCAAAATGCGGATGTGCTGCAGAATACCGATCAGCGCAGAAATGAACACGATAGGGCACAGCACCTTCAGGAAGAAGAATGCCAGGCCTTCGTCGTTCATTTTGCCGAAGACAAAGTTTGTCCCTTCGTTAGCGAAGCCCAGCAGTTTCTCGAACATCTCGGAGAAGCCTTTTACAAAGCCCAGGCCGACGTCGGAAGTCAGGAAGAACCAGGCCAGTAATACTTCGATCACCAACAGTTGAATGACAAAGCGAATACGAATTTGCTTGCGGTTAGGGCTAACCAGCAAAGCCAGCAGCGCGACCACAGCAAGCGCTAAAACAAAGTGCAAAACGCGGGACATATTTGCTCCAAATATGAGGCAGGTTTAATTTCGTTGCACATTCTATGTAACAAGCAATAAGAAAACGAGATCAATTCCACACTATAGTGATGAGCTGTGACGGAACGCAAAAATAGTGATCCACCATACATTTCTGCTATGTTAAGTAAAGAAGCTAAAAGTTACGTTAGGATAGCTGGTTAACAGCTTACACGTTGGTCAAATGTTAATCCGTTAACCGGCATCCAGATCCACCATCTCACGCCTCCTGCATATCGTTTTCAGCTATCAGAGAAATCAATTTCCCCGTATTAAATGAACTTGATAACCATTCTCATTTTGATAGCATGAAACATAGCAAAGGCTATATCTCAGAGGCAGAAGATGACAAGCAGTCGCATTGACAGCAATACCGGGCGCACCGCGCGCAAGCTACGGCTGGCGCTGATGGGGCCGGCGTTTATCGCCGCTATCGGCTATATCGATCCCGGTAACTTCGCGACCAATATTCAGGCCGGGGCGAGCTACGGCTACCAGCTGCTGTGGGTGGTGGTGTGGGCAAACCTGATGGCAGCGCTGATTCAGGTGCTTTCTGCCAAGCTGGGGATCGCCACCGGCAAAAACCTCGCGGAGCAAATCCGCGACCATTACCCGCGTCCGCTGGTGTGGATTTACTGGGTACAGGCGGAAATTATCGCGATGGCGACGGATCTCGCCGAGTTTATCGGGGCAGCCATCGGCTTCAAGCTTATCCTTGGCGTTTCGCTCTTGCAGGGCGCGGTGTTGACCGGGATCGCCACCTTCCTGATCCTGATGCTGCAAAGTCGGGGGCAGAAGCCGCTGGAAAAAGTGATTGGCGGGCTGCTGCTGTTTGTGGCCGCGGCCTACATCGTTGAGCTGATATTCTCCCAGCCGAAGGTGGCGGAGCTGGGCAAAGGAATGTTAATCCCCAGCCTGCCAACCTCTGAAGCGGTTTATCTTGCCGCGGGCGTGCTGGGTGCTACGATCATGCCGCACGTGATTTACCTGCACTCTTCACTGACCCAGCACCTGCATGCGGGAAATCGGGCAGAGCGCTATTCCGCGACCAAATGGGATGTGGCTATTGCTATGACCATTGCCGGCTTTGTTAATCTGGCGATGATGGCGACCGCCGCAGCGGCGTTTCACTTTACCGGGCACACCGGCGTTGCCGAGCTGGAAGATGCCTATAAAACGCTGGAGCCGCTGCTAAGCCATGCGGCGGCCACGATTTTTGGCCTTAGCCTGGTGGCGGCTGGTTTGTCATCAACGGTCGTCGGGACGTTGGCCGGGCAGGTGGTGATGCAGGGGTTTGTGCGCTTTTATATCCCTCTGTGGGTTCGCCGGGCTATTACCATGGCGCCGTCCTTCGTGGTCATTATGATGGGGCTCGACCCAACGCGTATCCTGGTGATGAGCCAGGTTCTGCTGAGCTTCGGGATTGCTCTGGCGCTGGTGCCGCTGCTGGTGTTTACCAGCGACAAAAAGCTGATGGGAGACCTGGTTAACGTTCGCTGGGTGAAGCTTGTCGGCTGGGCGATTGTGGCAGTGGTGGTGGCGCTCAACCTGTGGTTAATCTTCGGGACGCTGTTTGGCAACTAATCTTGCCAAATAAAGAAAGAAGGGCTGGATAATCCAGCCCTTTTTTGTCAGTGGTGGTGTCCATGGCCTCTGCCACGATGGTCGTCACGATCTCTCCAGCCTTCACGGTATCCGCGTTCGTAGCTGTTGCGACCGCGATCCCAGCCTTTGTTCCAGCCACGGTGGTGATGCCAGCCGCGATCGCGCCATTCATAGTTTCGGTGCCAGTAGTCGCGGTCGCGCCATCTGCCGCCGTCCCAGTAATTACCGCGATAATCCCTGTCGCCAATCTGTAACTTAACCGACGGCAGCAGGGTGATTTCACCCGCGTTAGCCACCATCGGCGCCGCGGCCAGTAAGGCAAGGGCAAGCATTAATGACCTGAACATACTTTCTCTCCCTGGTTCTCTTAGCCGTGTTGCGGCTTGTTAACACAATATTACAAACCGACAAACAGTCCGATGAACTACACAATTCCTAAATCAAAGACGGCAGCACTTTTTGCACAAGCTAGCGGCTGACTCAGGGAGAGAAGGTAAGCGTTTACACCAAAATGGCCTCGATTGCAGCGCGTTCCTGCTCGCTGAAACCACGCCTGCTTAGCATGCCAACGGCATCTTCGATCTGGCTGGTTTTGCTGGCGCCAATCAGTACGGAGGTAACCTTTTCGTCGCGAAGTACCCAGGCTAATGCCATCTGCGAAAGCTTCTGCCCTCTCTGTTCCGCTATCACATTGAGCCTGCGGACTTTGCTCAGTTTCTCTTCGGTTATCTGGTCGGGATTGAGGAAGCGGCTGCCGCTGGCGGCGCGTGAGTCAGCGGGAATGCCGGCCAGATAGCGGTCGGTGAGCTGGCCGCCGGCGAGAGGGGAAAAGGCGATGCTGCCGACGCCTTTGCTTTGCAGCAGATCCAGCAGGCCGCCTTCAACCCAGCGTTCAAACATCGAGTAACGCGGCTGGTGGATCAGGCAGGGGGTACCCAGATCGTTCAGGATCTCGATGGCCTTTTCCGCCAGTTCTGCCGGGTAGTTAGACATTCCGACGTACAGCGCTTTGCCCTGGCGTACGACATGGTCAAGGGCGCGCATTGTCTCCTCGAGCGGCGTTTCCGGATCCGGACGGTGATGATAGAAGATATCCACGTACTCCAGCCCCATACGCCGCAGGCTTTGGTCAAGGCTGGAAATCAGATACTTGCGCGATCCCCAGTCGCCGTAAGGCCCGTCCCACATGGTGTAACCTGCCTTCGTGGAGATAATCAACTCGTCGCGGTATGGATGAAAATCTTCCCGCCAGATACGGCCAAAGTTGGACTCAGCCGAGCCGGGAGGTGGCCCGTAGTTATTGGCGAGATCGAAATGAGTAATACCGAGATCAAACGCCTTTCTCAGCAGCTGGCGGCTGGTTTCCAGCAGCGTTTCGTCGCCAAAATTATGCCAAAGGCCAAGTGAAATAGCGGGCAGTTTCAGGCCACTGCGGCCGCAGCGACGGTATTCCATGGAGGTATAGCGTTCGGGGTCAGGCTGCCAGGTCATTATTGCCATCCTTATAGGTAACAGTGAAATGAGTGTATACGTTTTCACAACCGCAATGTGCATCAGAATACGCCGTATTCCACTGTAAATTCCACGTTCCACCCCCAAAATTGGATATATTCTCGACACCGATCCCGGTTACTCAATACTCACAGCAAGCCCTCATAGAAGGAAAATCCTATGCGCTACTGTGTGGCAGACTATCTGGTCGACCGGCTCAACGAATGCGGCATCAGCCATCTTTTCGGCGTGCCTGGCGACTATAACCTCGTGTTTCTGGATCATGTTATTGCCCACCCGCAGCTTGCCTGGGTGGGCTGTGCTAATGAGCTCAACGCGGCCTATGCGGCCGACGGCTACGCCCGCTGTAAAGGCGCGGCTGCGCTGCTGACCACATTTGGCGTCGGCGAGCTGAGCGCCGTTAACGGCGTGGCGGGGAGCTACGCTGAGCATCTGCCGGTTATCCATATCGTCGGCGCACCAAATACCCGTTCCCAGCAGCGCGGAGAACTGCTGCACCACTCGCTGGGCGACGGAGATTTCCAGCATTTCCAGCGCATTGCCTCCGAGGTGTCGGTGGCCCAGGCTTCGCTGACCGCGGCCAACGCCTGCAGCGAAATTGATCGGGTGATTCTTGAGGCTCTCAGGCAGCAGCGTCCGGGTTATCTGCTGTTGCCAAGCGATGTCGCCGAGGCCCCGGCTACCCGACCGTCAAAACGGCTGGTCGCCAGTAAAACGGTAGCTGAACCCGCGACGCTGGAAGCGTTCCGCCACTGTGCGCAGGCCAAAATTGCCGAAAGCCGCAGCGTTGCGCTGCTGGCTGATTTTCTCGCTCAGCGGCATGGGCTACAGAACACGCTCCAGCAATGGATGAACAGCGCGCCCGTGCCGCACGCATCGCTGCTGATGGGGAAAGGGCTGTTTGATGAAAGCAAACCCGGTTTCCTGGGCACCTACAGCGGGGCGGCCAGCCCGCCGGAGGTGAAGCAGGGGATTGAAGGCGCGGAGCTGGTTATCTGCGTGGGCGTGAAATTTACCGATACCATCACGGCCGGTTTCAGCCAGAAGCTAAGCCAGCAGCAGACGATTGAGGTCCAGCCGGAGGCGGTACGGGTCGCCGAGCGCTGGTTCAGCGGCATTCCCATGGCGCAGGCGATAGATATTTTGCAGCAGCTGTGCATTCGTCATGCCGCAACGTGGCCTGAAGCAAACCAGAGGCCACCGGCACTGCCTGTCAGTCAAAATGGCAGGCTTGACCAGCACGCGTTCTGGCAAACCTTGCAAAATGCCCTACAGCCGGGGGATATCATTCTGGCCGATCAGGGTACAGCGGCGTTCGGCGCAGCAGCGTTAACCCTGCCGGCAGGCGCAACTTTCATCGTACAGCCTCTCTGGGGATCGATAGGTTATACGCTGCCGGCGGCGTTTGGTGCTCAGACCGCATGGCCGAACCGTCGTGTGGTACTGCTGATAGGCGATGGTTCTGCCCAGCTAACGATTCAGGAACTGGGCAGCATGCAGCGTGACGGCCAGAAGCCGGTCATTCTGTTGCTGAATAATGAGGGTTACACGGTTGAGCGCGCTATTCATGGCCCTGAACAGCGTTATAACGATATTGCGGCCTGGGACTGGACCCGTTTGCCGCAGGCGATGAGCGTTGACAGCCTCGCCGAGTGCTGGCGAGTGACCGAAACCGCACAGCTCGCCGCCGTGCTGGAGAAACTGGCCAGCCCGGAAAGGCTGGCGCTGGTGGAAGTGGTACTGCCGAAGCAGGACATTCCCGAGCTGCTGCGAGCGGTCACCAGCTCGCTGGGCAAACGCAACTCAGAAATGGAGCACTAGCGATTCGACCGCCCGGCCATCATCAGCGGTTTACCCGCCAGCAGGAGCCAGGCGGGTAACATCACGATGCACAGCAGGGGCAGGAGTTTGACGTCCGGCACCACGGCCATCGCCATAAACAGGCTCAGCCAGCCATCACGAGTTACCACAAGCACCAGGCCAAGGACGGCGCACGACAGCGTAATCGCGGCGGGAACGGCCTCGACATGCTGGTGCAGCATCATGCCCAGCGCCACGCCCACAAATACCGCCGGGAAAATACGCCCGCCCCGGAAACCGCTGGCGGCGGCAACAACCAGCGCCGCCAGCTTCACCACCGCAAACAGCAGCAGCGATGAAACCGAGAAGCCGGAGACGGCCAGCTGGCGCATTTCGTCCAGGCCTTTAAACAGGGTGATTTCGCCGCCAATTACCCCCAACAGACCAAGCAAAAAACCACCGACGCCGAGGATAAGCACCGGCTGTTTTAGCTGATGCATCAGGCGGTGCAGCCTCGGCAGGCACCAGACGCCCACCATGCCCATCGCGATGGCGATAGCGGTAACCACCGCGCCGCTGAACAGATCTTCAATGTGCATTTCCGGGTAGTTGGCAACCGGCAGGGCGAAGTGTGGATGGAAGAAAATGCTGGTGGTTAGCGCCCCTGCGGAAGCCGCCATTAATGGGGCAAACAGCCTGTCCCACAGCGGCACTTCGTTATTCCCGCCGAGCGTTTGCGAAAAGATAAGCGCGGCGGCAACGGGCGTTCCGAATAATGCGCCGAGGGTGCCTGCTGCGGCGAGAATCGTCCAGTCCAGCGGACTGACCTTCGGCAATACACGGGCGCCTAGCGCAACCGCGAGCGCAATATTCACGGCCATAATCGGGTGTTCCGGCCCGAGGCTAACGCCACCGGCAAGACCGATAACCAACGCCATAATCAGGCCCGGTATGGCCATTGCGGGCACCGGCGCACCGATAAGTGGTTCGGTTGCCGGGTCTGGCCCGCCGTGGCCCGGTAGAAAACGGATAACCAGCCCGACCGCCACGCCGGTTAAGGTCAAGATCGGGATTATCCAAAAGGGTGAATGAGGATCGTAACCGTGCTCTGTGGGCAGGGTGGCCCATAGATACGCCTGTAACACAGCGGCGACCTTCATTACGACAATTAGCACCAGGCTGGACAAGACGCCAATAATCAGAGCCGGAATGGAAAGTACCAGCATGGTTCTGGCTCGCGGATGGAGCATAGTCAATCCTTACAATGGGAAGTCGCACGGCGTAAAGACAAAAAGGCATAAGCCGCATTGCAACCAGGGCTGAAACGGTAAAGCCAGAATGTGACCTGGCTCAATAATCACACCGCACCTGGATGATGGTCGTTGTTGTTTCGGCTGGCTAATTTTACAGTGTTGCCAGAACTTATTCTGACTTTAGCGGAGCTGTTTGAGAATGACAAAATATGCTTTGGTGGGAGATGTCGGCGGCACCAATGCACGTCTGGCGCTATGCGATTTGAGCACGGGTGATATTTCACAGGCAAAGACCTACTCCGGTCTTGATTTCCCGAGCCTGGAAGCCGTGATTCAGCACTATCTCAAAGAACATAACATCAGCGTGCAGTCAGGGTGTGTGGCGATTGCCTGTCCGATAAACGGTGATTGGGTGGAGATGACCAACCATACCTGGGCGTTTTCAACCGCCGAAATGAAGAAAAACCTCGGCTTCGATCATCTGGAAATCATTAACGACTTTACCGGCGTTTCGATGGCCATTCCGGCGCTGAAAAAAGAGCACCTGATCCAGTTCGGCGGCGACAAGCCCGTTGAAGGTAAACCGGTTGTGGTGTACGGCGCGGGCACCGGGCTGGGCGTTTCTCACCTGGTTCACGTCGACAAACGCTGGATCAGCCTGCCGGGCGAGGGCGGCCACTCAGATTTTGCCGCGAACAGTGAAGAAGAGGGCATCATTCTGGAGCAGCTGCGTAAAGAGCTTGGGCACGTCTCGAACGAGCGCATCCTTTCCGGCCCGGGCCTGGTTAACCTCTATCGCGCCATCGTCAAGGCAGATGGCCGTGAGCCGGAAAACTACCAGCCAAAGGATGTCACCGAGAAGGCGGTGGACGACAGCTGCACCGACTGCCGTCGCGCGCTGTCGCTGTTCTGCGTGATCCTGGGGCGTTTTGGCGGCAATCTGGCGCTGAACATGAGCACCTTTGGCGGGGTGTATATCGCGGGCGGCATCGTGCCGCGATTCCTGGAATTCTTTAAGGCTTCTGGCTTCCGCGGCGGGTTTGAAGATAAAGGACGCTTCAAAGAGTACGTGAAGGATATTCCCGTCTACCTGATTGTTCACGATCAGCCGGGGCTGCTGGGCGCCGGGGCGCATTTGCGCCAGACGCTGGGGCAGATTCTGTAATACGGTGCGGGCGCGCTGCGCCCGCCTGATCCCCTTTTTTACAGGCGCATGAGCTGCCTGAACTCTTTCACCTTGCTTCGGCTCACCGGCACCTGAAAATCCAGATCGCGCAGGCGCAGAATATAGGTGTTATTGAACCATGGTTCTATCTCGCGGATTTTGCTCAGGTTTACCACGTAAGAGCGGTGGCAGCGGAAGAAATGGCTCTCCGGCAGGCGGCTGCAAAACTCAGTGATATTCATCGGCATCACGTAAGACTCGCGGCGCGTATAAACGAACGTCATCTTCTCGTGGGCTTCCGCGTAGTAAATATCGTTGATGTCGGTAACGATAATCCGTTCGTCTTTGATCAGGTTAATCGTCGTGGCATCACGATTCTCATGAGTTGCGGCAGGCTGAGAGGTTTGCTGCTGATAAGCGGCCTCAAGCTTTTGCAGCATGCCAATAATGCGCGACTCCTGGTACGGCTTCAGGATGTAGTCGAAGGCTTCGAGCTCAAAAGCTTCTACCGCATGCTCTTTCCAGGCGGTGATAAACACGATAAACGGCTTATGGGCAAACTTGCTGATGTTCTGCGCCAGCAGCACCCCGTCCAGCGACGGAATATTGATGTCGAGAAAGATGGCGTCAACGTCGTGGTGCTGCAAATACTTGAGCACGTCCATGCCGTCGTCAAAAGAGGCGACGATCTCCATCTCGCTGTGGTTTTTAATCAGCCAGCTAAGCTCCTGCTGTGCCAGGAACTCATCCTCTACAATGATCACCTTCATACTTCTCTCCCTTCCTGTGGGCGGGCGGCGGCGGGGATGGCGCGTGGCACGTAAAAAGCTATCTCGGTACCTGGTTCCAGGCGGCGAATAATCAGCCCTTCGCCGTATAATAGCTGGACGCGATGGTGTACGTTCAGCAGGCCAATTTTATTGCCCGGCATTTCGTTATTTTCAACGCGCTCAATCACTTTAGGATCGATGCCGTTGCCGGTATCGCGCACCGCAATGCGCACCCGGTTGCCGCTCTCTTCAATACTTATCGTCACCACGCCCTTACCTTTGCAGGGCTGGATGCCGTGAACGATGGCATTTTCTACCAGCGGCTGGATAAGCAGGCTGGGAATACGGCAGTTAACTTCTTCATCAATGTTATAGATAACCGTCAGCTTGTCGCCGAAGCGCGCCTGCTCGATGGCGATGTAATCCTTAATTTGGTAAAGCTCTTTGCGGATATCAATCTGTTCGTCGTCGTTCAGCTCGATGTTATAGCGCAGATAGCGTGACAGGTTGACGATAAGCTGCCGTGCGGTGTCCGGATTCATGCGGATAGAGGAAGAGATCGCATTCAGCGCATTGAACAGGAAGTGTGGGTTTATTTTGCTTTGCAGCGCCCTGAGCTCGGCCTTATTCGCCATTTCGCGCAGTTGTTCAGCGCGGGAAACCTCCAGCTGAGTGGAGATAATCTGCGACAGGCCGACGGCCATTTCCTGCAGTGTTGAGGTTATCTGGTGGGCGTGACGATAATAGATTTTCAGCGTACCGGTGACCACACCTTTTTCCCACAGCGGGATGATTATCAGGGAGTGAATTTCCGGAGTACGCCAGGCTTCATCATCATTACGGATGATAATGCGTCCCTCTTTCAATGCCTGACGGGTGCGCGGACTGAAGGCCTGGTCATTCTCATGGTAGTTATTTTCACCCAGCCCGACGTAGGCCAGCACTTTTTCGGTATCGGTAATGGCCACCGCATCCGCGTCGATATCCTGACGAATAATCCTGCAAACCTGGCGTAGTGACTCGCTATTGACCTTGCGGAACAGGGGCAGCGTTTTGTTGGCGATATCCAGCGCCAGCTTGGCCTGGCGGGCGGCGCTGGCCTCCTTTTCACCCTCCACGCTTTGTACCAGCAGGATGATAAAGCCGATAGACACCGAGCCGAGGATCATTGGCACGCCGATTTTAGAGACGATATCGAGGCCGAGCGCGGTGCTTGGTGCCCAGAGCACGACCAGAATCATGGTCATGGTTTCGCACACCATGCCGCCGACGATCCCGACCCGCCAGTGCTTCTCTTTCGGCACTTTGCGGTTGATCCAGCCGGCAATTATCCCGGCCAGGATACTGGTGATAAAACAGGGAATAGCGGTAATGCCGCCGATATCAATCAGGTAGCGGTGGGTCCCGGCAATCAGCCCGGTAATAATGCCTACCCAGGGGCCAAACAGAATGCCGCCGGACATCACCGCGATAATGCGCACGTTGACCAGCGAGCCTTCAACCGGCACGCCTGACCAGGTACTGAATAAAGCGAACATCGAGAAGATGGCCGTGACCGCCAGCAGCTCTTTTGGCGTGTGGGCGCTTTTGTGCAGCAGTTCGCGGAACAGTCGAATGCGAATCAGGAAGAAAAGGCAAATAAGCATCAGCGCCGCGCGATCGAATACCGCCAGCAACATAGTAAAAATTTCGTGCACGGGACACTCGCGTGGCTCAGAGGGGAAGCGCTAATGATAAGGAAATTTGACGGGGGTTTCCAGTTGCGGGCTGGTTCTCAGCTTGAACAGTCGCCTTTACCGTCCAGTAACATTCACTCGTATGCAGGGGCGGCTCAGGTTCCGTTCACCCGTAAATCTATTTTCCCTGTACGTTTAGATACGGTGAACGTGTCCGGGGGATCACGCCATCCCCCGGACAGCCCCGGCGCCCGGCGAGCTCATCGCCGCTGAAGCGGTAAACCCACCGGCTATCACCCAAACATTCGGGGTCGTTCGCGATTCGTTCCCGACGATCGCTCTCTTTCGCTGCTCCCGGCAGCTCAACCCCGTCTGAGTTGGG
>NZ_DASYBS010000024.1:0-2988 GCF_036500665.1 Cedecea sp. | reverse complement strand
CTTGTATGGGAAGGGTGCGCACATGCCGGTCTTATCCTTTCTCGCGTCGCCGTCATGGCCCGCCTGGCGGACTACAGCAATAACGAAGGGTTATCCTGGCCTGCGGTAGAAACCATACAGCGCGAAATCGGGGCTAAAAGCACGACGACAGTATCTACAGCAATAGCCGAGCTGGAGCGGGGTGGCTGGCTGATTAAGACTGAGCGTAAAGCGGGTGGCCGGAATCTCAGTAACCTCTATCAGATTAACGTTGAGAAACTGGAAGCGGCCGCTGAGGCTGCACGGACATTCTGTAAAGCGAAGAAACGCGCTTCACGTGAGAACCCCCCAAAAAATGACCCCTTAAAATTTGAGGGGTCAACCGTTAACCCCTTAAATATTGACCCCCCAATCGTTGAGGGGTCAACGGTTGATAAAAATGGGGTCATTAACCCCCCAATGGTTGACCCCGATCCGTCATTAAAACCAGATCCGTCAGATATAAAACCTTCTTGTCCGGACGCTTCGCCTCCGGACCATGCCATTGATGATTTCTCTGCACGACACCCTGATGCAGTGGTGTTCAGTGCCAAAAGGCGACAGTGGGGCAGCCAGGATGATTTGACCTGTGCAGAGTTCATCTGGGGGAAAATTATCGCGATGTACGAGCAGGCGGCCGAAACCGACGGTGAGGTCGTTCGACCCCGAGAGCCTAACTGGACAGCCTGGGCAAACGAGGTTCGCCTGATGGTGGCGCAGGACGGTAGGACGCATAAACAAATCTGCTCGCTGTTCAAACGCGCCAGCCTGGACCGGTTCTGGTGCAAAAACATCCTGAGCCCGTCGAAGCTGCGCGAGAAGTGGGATGAGCTGACGCTGAAGTTGAGCACGGCCGGCACCAGCGTATCGGGCAGCGATAAGTCAATCAGCCAGCTGCTGAGCGCTGACTGGAATACGGCTGACGGATGGGAGAGCGTACTGTGAATAAATTAATTTCAGCCGTTCAGGAGCGCGATGCCGGGGCGCTGGCGCAAATCGCCGTGGATGCCCACCGCGAACCGGTGGTGAACGATAACGCCGTGAAACTGGTGGACGCCCTGTTTGATAATCTGATCCGACTTTTCCCGGCGGCACGCCACACGGTGCTTGCCACCCCCGGGGATGTGGTGGCGATGAAGCGTCAGTGGATCCTGGCCTTCGCAGAAAACAATATCACTACGGTGGAGCAGGTTCGTGCCGGTGTACGCATGGCCCGCCGGCAGGACAGCGACTTCTGGCCTTCGTGCGGAAAGTTTATCGGGTGGTGCAGGGAGGGGGCGACCGCGGGATTACCCTCGCCGGATGAGGTTATGGCGGAGTTCGAACGATTCGGTGCAACCCGTGATTTATACGGGACGGCAGCCGAATTTCCCTGGTCGCATCCGGTGATGTACTGGATTATCATGGATATGCGTCAAAAAATGTACCGCTATCAGCAAACCACGAGCGAAACAAAGAAAACCGCGCAGCACCAGCTGAACCTGTGGGCTCAAAAGATTGCCAGGGGGGAGAAAATTCCTTCGCCAGTGAGCCAGCTTCCGGATAATCGTCGTCCGCCTTCCGTTATTCAGGAAAAAAACAGGGACCCTGATGGGCGTTACCAGCGCCGGGGTACTGAGATGCTTGAACGCATCAGAGCCCGCCAGAAGCAGGAGGGATAACTTGTGAAATCACAGGAAACGCAGAGTGCCTACTGTAAAACTCCCGGGCTCTTCGGCTGCAGGCGGTCCGTATCAACCTGCTGTGGTGTGAGCGTATATCCTCCCGCGTGGTGTGTAGCCTGACTGGCACTCTGCAGGAGGCGGGGGTATGAGAGCATTGCTTACACCTGAAATCGCCCCGCGTCTCGGCGTCGTGCTGTTCAGGCCCGGCGCTGATGTGATGGCACTGTTCCGCCAGGGGCGTGTGCTGATAGAGAACGTTCCTGAGCATCTTCAGCCTCTGCCATCCGGCGTTATACCGGCGGTAGCCCAGCCACTGGTCAGTGACCCGCCTCTGCTCCCCTTTCTGACGAATGAAAAAGTGCTCATTGCAGCGGGTGGCGTTAATGGTCTGGAATACTGGTTAGAGCGGCAGGAGAACGGCTGCCAGTGGCCGCACGACAAATACCATCATCACGATTTAACAATCCTGCGGTATACGCCGGGTGCCATTCGGTTGTGCTGGTCCTGTGATAATGAGCTGCGTGAGCAAAGTACTGTTCAGCTTGAAGCACTGGCAACCCGGAATACCTGCGGCTTTGTCGTGGACCAGGCGCGCAGAGCACTGGGATTTGACGAAAGCCATGTTCTCACCCTTCCGGAGCTGTGCTGGTGGGCCACGCGTCGGGATGTGGTGGACGTGCTGCCGGAGGGAATGGCGCGTAAAGCTCTCCGTATACCGCAGGCAGTGATTGAATCTGTGACGAGAGAAGCCGACCTGACCCTATCAGCTCCGGCCACCAGCATTGTGCAGGAGAAAGCAAAAGTTGCAGGAGCGGCGATAAAGCGCAGCAGCAACGAAAATCAGCAGGTGGGGTATGCCGACGTTAAGCCTGTTCTTAAACTTGCCGCAAATCCTGAAAGCCCTGAATCATTCATGCTGCGACCGAAGCGTCGCAGGTGGGAAAACCCGACATACACCCGTTGGGTGAAACAGCAGCCTTGTGCATGCTGTGGTAACCCGGCAGACGACCCGCACCACCTTATCGGTTACGGGATGGGTGGCACGGGAACCAAAGCGCACGACCTGTTTGTGTTCCCCTTGTGCAGAAGGCATCACGACGAACTGCACGCTGACACCGTGGCGTTTGAGAAAAGATACGGAAGCCAGGCAGAATTACTCATTCGTTTCCTGGATCGTGTACTGGCTATCGGGGTGATTGCCGGGACCGGGCGCAGTGGTGTGGAGACCGCATAATGAACGATCAATACCTGCAGTACATTCGTGAAACACTGAAACGCGCTACCGCAGATTTGAGCGGTTCAGCAA
>NZ_DASYBS010000023.1:0-3575 GCF_036500665.1 Cedecea sp. | reverse complement strand
GGGGGAATGTCCAAGACAAATAGTGCGCTTGAAAAATTTGCACAAGGTCACCCTGACGATTTTAGACTAGTACTCAACAAGCTGTCAGGAAGGGATATTGACCAACTTCGTGCAACTTCTACCACTATGCACAATGCAGTTGAAAGTAACTTAAGAGAAATCAGGTCAATTTTACCAGAAAGAAGTTTAGGAAAAATTGACGTAGTGGCTATTAATACCGCCGCTTTAACCAGAGTGGAGGATATTAATCCCTTATATCTCTTGAAAGTGAGGGAAATTGCATTAGGAATTCATCCTTATACAACACCATCTCAACTATTCAGGGCCGGTATAAATCCTTTGTCAGATGAATTGATGCTTACACATACCATAGATGCTTATGAGGCGGTTGTTCCAATGGAAGGGGCTTTAGGGCACAGAGGCTTAGACACAACTGAACTATGGAGAGAAGCTGATCACGCCGATAACTTATTCAGAGCAGCGTGGCTTAACCTGTTCAGGTGATCGGATGAACAGACCTTCGTTTCGCAAACGTCATTGGAACCACACAGTGCTCGACTGTGTGGTCTAAGGTGTATTAGTCGCGACTTGATCTGACCTTGGATCTTGAAGGGTGAGACGTTCTAATTCACTGATATGCAGTTCTCAATCATATTAGTGAGCTTGTTGGCTAACCCTTCTCGTTGCATAACCACCCATCCATTTTTCTGCGCCAGCTGCAGCCATGATTCGAGGGATATGACCAGGTCACTATCGTTTAGTGGTATTTCGTTGATGGTGATACCGGCGCGTTTATAGCAGAGAGTACGACTATCGTAGCTGGTGGAGGATATACTGTGACAGTGGTTCTCTCGTAATCGCTTTTCACACTCGATGAAGTAGCGACGAATCTGACGCCCTTTATCGTTGCGTTCGACCATCGCAAGTTCTTTGGCTGTGTCGAGTGTGAGGTGATACTCCTTGCGTCGGCGCCCAGGAGTTTTCGCCAGATTTGGCGTAAATATGATGTAGTCTAGGTTTGCGGCAAGTTCATACTCAGAAATACGTTCACGGATCCAGTTGGAAAAGTCGCGTCCAACTTCTAGGAAGGTGTGTAAATTGCGAGCGTCGCAGAGCAGGGCTGTTTCGTTAGAAATTGAACCATTAAAGACTGGAATGAGTTGATTGGCCATGTGATTTACCTTTGTAGTAGGATAATCACCACCTTCAGTTGCAAATCCTGGGGTGGTGAGACGTACAGGGTTTGCAATACCGGCTACAAAGGACCCGGCGAGCCTTCCGGCTCCCCTGCACGCCACACCATAATTTAGGTGTGTCAGTGCAAACGACAATAAAAAAGACGCTGGCGCGTCATTTGTCGCCTTTGTAGGTATCCGGGTTGCAAATCCCGACAACCAGCGATGTGGCTGCAGCGAGAATATAGCTCTAACGCCCTTAGTCGGTCAACAAAAAGTGTTGGTATATTAAGTCTTGCTAAGTGCGTAACATACTGATTTACCTCAATGCGAAATGGGTGTTATATATCACGCATGAAAGATAACGCTTTGAAAAAACGAATGTTCACTCCGGTCTTGAAAACCGGCGACCCGAAAGGGTTCCAGAGTTCGAATCTCTGCGCTTCCGCCAGATTTATCAAGGGGTTAGCTTAGGCTGACCCCTTGTGTTTTTAGGCTATTGGTATACTGTTGGTATATTCACTTGGTATATTCTGCCTGTTGACGGCTAAGTTTATTTGTGTATCGCCTGTGTGTATCCATTAAAAATTTCCTCCATTACTCCACCAATTTTCTCCGTCAGCATCACGATCGCTTCGTCCCTTCTGAGTACGACCCAGCCATTTTTTTTGGCCAAATCCAGCCATGACTCCATAGAGATAATCAGATCATCCTCGCGAAGGGAGAGCTCGTTAACTGTGACGCCAGCGCGTTTGTAGCAAAGGGTTCGGGTGTCGTAACTGTTGGGCTTGGCTGGAAGGGGAGGGAGAGAGGTTGGATTCTTCTTGTTGAAATAGCAATCCTCTAATTTTTCGAATACGTCCCAAGCCTGATCGGTTTCCAGCATTTTTGCGTGGCGGGCTGCGCCGCGCTCTGTCCAGAGGATGAGTTTGCGAACATTCGGGGTGATGGGATGAAAACCTCTTAAAGAGTTTTTCAGATTTTCCAGCGTCTCACCCTTCGCCATGAAGTAATGTTTGCCTTCAACGAACCGTTCTTTGTTACGGTTGAAATTATTGGTCACGCGCTGGCGTTCAGTACCGTATACCTGGGCTAGTAACTCGGAAGTAATCACTGGAAGGCCATTGAAGGCCACAGCTGGTAGGCTTTCTACTGGAGAATGGTTAGTCATGGTGACCTCTGCTAATTTTTTTGAGATACCACTATCGGAGTGGTGCCGGGAGGCTCAAAACGGCTTAGCAAAACCGCGGACGTATTTCCCTTGCGGGTATTTTATTAGTCGCCCTCCCGACATTAATCGGAACGTGGCCGACTATTGCGTCCACTAATGACAGGCATAAAAAATCCAACGCTAACGGGGTTGGTTCTGTCCGTGCTAAAGAGGTTTTGAGTCCTCGCCAAAGCAATCTAGCGATAATTGCCGGACTCGTCAAGCCTGAGCAGCTTCCAGCATCTTCGCTCGTCGTGCAGTGCCGCGTTTTGTCCAGAGTCTGAGGGAGTGGGTAGGCTATTCGCTGAATGTTGATTCCACAGAGTAATTCGTGTCAATAATATAAAGCATCTTTTAAAACACCATTTAGAGTGCTATTGTTGCCCGCTAATGAAGGCGCGAGAGGTGATATATGACATACCAGATTTTAACCACAACAGCCGCTAGTATTACAGATCTCAAAAAAAATCCGATGGGTACTGTGGCAGATGGTGATGGTGAAGCAGTAGCGATCCTGAACCGCAACGAACCTGCGTTCTACTGCGTCCCCCCGGAGCTTTATGCCTACTATCAGGAACTCGCAGAAGATGCGGCACTGAATCACATTGCTGATGAGAGGCTGAAAAACGGCGAGTTTGTGGATGTGGATATCAATGACCTATAAATTGAAATTCCACAACCGGGCACTAAAAGAATGGCAAAAATTAGGGAGCCCTGTTCGTGAACAACTTAAGAAAAAACTGTCTGAACGCCTGGATAACCCACATGTCCCATCAGCCAGGCTTTCCGGGCGCAGCTATCGGTATAAAATTAAATTACGCTCATCTGGATATCGACTGGTATACGAAGTTAATGATAGCGAGATTACTCTGTTAGTCGTTGCTATCGGCAGGCGAGATGGGGATAAAGTATACGGTATTGCAGCTAAAAGATAGCTGGTCAATCGCGGTTGTTGCGGGATTTCGGTTGCTCACACAGCCCACCATAATGCGAAGATGTGGCTGTGCAAGCGACAATAAAAATAAGCTCGCGGCGTGTCGTTATCGCGATTTCCATCCTGGGGGCCTGGCCAGGCGCCAGATTTTGCTGGTGCCTGTGTAGTATTGGAGGGCATCCGGATGTCAATCCATTGGACGATCGAGGGTTGGTGATATTTTAACCTTACGGTCATATGTCGTCACCTGACTTTC
>NZ_DASYBS010000022.1:0-2260 GCF_036500665.1 Cedecea sp. | reverse complement strand
CCTTCTTCGCCACCGCTGTCCACGGCCATCGCCAGCACCGGCATACGGCGCGCAGGATCAGACTGAAGCGCATAGGTTTTTTCCAGCACATCGGAGACCAGCAGTTGCCAGTCCTCCGGATAGGCGCCGGGGTGAACAGGCTCAGCCTCGCCATGGTCATTACAACGCAGGGACTGGCGGATGTTGTAGCGGTCAATGAGCCAGCGTTCGCCGTTTTCGCCGTAGCCGATAACCTGCACGACAAAACGGCGCTTTTTGCCCCCCTGAACATCCACGGCCGCCAGCAGGAAACGCACTTTTGGCGGGACCAGACGTTTACCGAAATCCTCTGCCCGCTGCATCAGCACATCAGCCCGGCGTTGCTCCGTGGCCGCACGTGGCAGGTAAGGCAAGCCCCAGTCGGTGTTGATAACTGCCTTCAGGGTTTCTTCGCTGCCGGTCGCTTCGTACTCCTGCTCGGCCGTCAGCAGCTTATAAACCAGCTGCGCCCAGGTCTGGTAAGCGGCCGCAGGTCCTTCCATCCAGAATGAAGCAATGCGGGAGCGGCGGGGTTCACCTGACCGTTTACCGTCACGGTCAGTCTGCTCTCCCTCACGAAGCCAGACACCGCGCCTGTTCAGCTCGCGCTTCCTGTCGGCCGTTATCACACCGTTGCAATGTGGGCACTGCAGGTAAGCGGATTCACTGGCTTTTACCGGGTCCGGATCTTCCCGGTAGCCGGTCATGGCCGACATCTCTGGCTGAAAATATTCCCCGCAGTGCGGACAGGGCCAGTACCAGCGACGACGGTCACCACGGTTATACAGTGAAAGGATACCGGTGGTCGGCGGTGCTTCGTGGGGCGACTTACGCCGCCATTTGCTGTCGCGGATATCCCGCCCCGGGGAGCTCTCCACCAGCGTCATCCCGGCGGACATATATGTGGTGGTGCGTTTTGAAGCCAGAGAGAAACCATCCCCCTCGCCATCGATGTCCTCCGGAAAACGATCATAATCGGTCAGAGCTACACACTTAAAATCTGACGATGACATGACGTTGATGGACGGCCAGCCAATTTTCAGGAAGCTACCCGACAGAAAATATTTATCGTGAACGTTGTTGTCGTTGCGTCTTGGGCTAAGGCTTTTTCTGACTTCAGGACTACAACGGAATGTTCGGGCCAGACGCTTTTTAGAATGCTCCTGAGCTTTATCCTGCGTCATCTGGACAAGCAACATATCCGACGGATCGCAGACAATGTTGTAGACAACCCAGCCATCAATCAGGCCGTTAGTTTTACCTGTTCGCGCCGGGCCTACAAATATGACAGCATCGTATTCACGAGATGCCAGACAGTTCATCGGCTCCAGAACATAGGGAGCCACCACCGGATCCCACGCCACCGAGTTTCCGCCAGATGTTGGCACGCGCATATATTTCGCTACAGCTTCAGCAACCGGCATTCTCCGGGGGGCTTTTATCAGCTGGCCGGTATCCTGTTTCAATGAAAGCGCAGTTGCCCGTGCTGACATTAGTCCTCCTCCGGGATTTCCTCCTCTGCTTTATCGTCGCTCATCACACGCCGGGCGATTTCATCACGCAAATCATCAATGACAGACTGAACGCGAACAACAGCACCCGGGGCCAACGCACAATCGCGCTCCAGAATATCCGGCAACGTCTCCAGCACCTGCACCATCGCTTTTGCCATTTCCGCGAATTCGCGTGCCACGTCAGACGCAGGGATTAACTCACCCACCTCCTGTTCGAACTTCAGACGCTCGCGTTCGGACTGATACCAGGCCTTTCGGTCCTGCGGCTCCATTTCGCCTTCAGCAACGGGCGGTGGCAATTTCATTAACTCCGCAAGCACATCGGTCAGCAGATACAATTTCAGATTGCTGTCATGACCACCTGATGTACTGACATTTTTCAGTCTGGCGGCCACCGTCTGACGATGGGCACCGGAAAGCGCGGCCAGCTGGCTGACGTTCAGCAGCTGACTCTTTAACTCCTGATCCATTAAACACCTCAGTGATGAACAAAAAACAAACAAAATCGACACTGTGAAAATTTTTATTCACAGAAATCAGATAATTGAAGTGGTGGTGATGGTCAATAAAAATGCAAAAATTTGGCTTTTTCCGCGTGTCTTCGCCCCCCCGGTGTTCAGACCCGCCAGGAGTACCTTTTCAGATGAGAGGGAGGATCACAGGAATGGTGCAATACGCATCGCCATCTGCACACCACGGTAAACGTGGCCGTCATTGCTGGGGTGAAC
>NZ_DASYBS010000021.1:0-128998 GCF_036500665.1 Cedecea sp. | reverse complement strand
TTGGGTTACCTGATCCTGAGAGTTAACGGTAGAAACGGTCAGTACGTCAGAATTTACGCGTTGTTCGAACATAGTTCTGTCAGCTCTTTATTTCTGTTTACGCAAAATTTTCGAAGTATGCCTCCAACGCCTCCAGCTGTACGCTGGCATCCTCAATGGCGTTGAATGTGCGCCGAAACTGGTCATTTGGAGCGTGCTCCTGGAGATACCAGGAGACGTGTTTACGTGCAATTCGGTAACCTTTTACATCGCCATAAAAGCTATGCAGTTCCCGAATGTGCGAGCAAAGTAAGCGCTTCACCTCTGCCAGAGGCAAGGGCGGCAGCAGCTCTCCAGTGTCCAGATAATGCTGGATTTCCCGAAAGATCCAGGGTCTTCCCTGAGCCGCACGGCCTATCATCAGGGCATCAGCCCCCGTATAGTCAAGTACAGCTCTGGCTTTAAGCGGGTCAGTAATGTCACCATTCGCGATAATCGGAATGGAAACTTTCTGCTTAACTGCCCGAATGCTGTCGTATTCAGCATCGCCCTGGAATAAACAGGCGCGTGTGCGTCCATGAATTGTCAGAGCCTGAATCCCACAGTCTTCAGCCAGTTGGGCAATCTCTACACAGTTACGGTGCGCGGGCTCCCAGCCGGTACGAATTTTCAACGTCACAGGAACATCCACTGCCTTCACTACCGTCGTCACGATGTCCTTTACCAGACTCGGGTACTGCAGAAGGGCTGAACCTGCCAGCTTACGATTCACCTTTTTTGCCGGACAACCCATATTGATATCAATAATCTGGGCGCCATTAGCCACGTTTATACGCGCGGCTTCTGCCATCTCTTCAGGTACGCTGCCGGCAATTTGCACGGTGCGAATACCCGGTTCATCCACATGTACCATCCGTAAACGGGACTTATCACTCGCCCAAACTTCTGGGTTAGAGGACATCATCTCGGAAACGGTTAACCCTGCTCCCATCTCGTAGCACAGCGTCCTGAATGGTCTGTCAGTAATGCCAGCCATAGGTGCTGCGATCAGGCGATTTCTGAGCTGGTGGTGTCCGATGCGCATGAGTTAAGAAATGACCATACTGTGCCTGCAAGGCGGCGTATATTACGCATTTTTTGCACGAGATGAAAGGCCAAACTTTGAACAATCCTCTGTCACAGATCAATGAAGCGGCAACAAGTGTAGCCAGATTACACAATTAATCCAATTAATCAGATAGTTAGAGTTTTTCGTTTATTTCATGCTGTTTTAAATTTTCCTGAAAGTTAGCAGAAATATGCTGTCGAACAGGGGGTTTTAACCAGATAAATCGCTGTTTTTGTGGCCAGTTTTGGATTTTTTATGCGAACAAGCTCTCATTTTTGGGTGCGGTTTACTCACTAAAACTGGCTAAAAACGACACACGGCAGCAGCGCCGTATGCCGTTATTTTCATCAGCTGTGCTTACGACCGGTGATGCGGCACCACTCTTCTTTTTCCGCGACCGGATCAAGCGTGAACTTATCAGCATAAGCTTCACAAACCCCTTCGGCCTGGCTTGCCAGAACGCCAGAGAGGCCAAGGAAACCGCCTTCAACCGGCAGCACGCTGATTAACGGCGCTAACTCACGTAAAGGGCCTGCGAGGATGTTGGCGACCACCACGTCGGCGCTCATGGCTTCTGGCTGGTCTTTTGGCAGGTAAAGCTCAAGACGCTCTGAAACGCCGTTGCGTTCGGCGTTGTCACGGCTGGCCTGAATCGCCTGTGGGTCGATATCAATGCCGATGGCTTTTGCGGCACCCAATTTCAGGGCGGCAATGGCCAGGATCCCGGAGCCGCAGCCGAAGTCGATAATGGTTTTGCCGGCCAGGTCCAGGCCGTCGAGCCACTCGAGGCACAGCGAGGTGGTTGGGTGGGTGCCGGTACCAAACGCCAGGCCCGGGTCGAGCATCACGTTGACGGCGTTTTCGTCCGGCACATCACGCCAGCTTGGGCAAATCCACAGACGGTCGCCAAAGCGCATCGGGTGGAAGTTGTCCATCCATTCGCGCTCCCAGTCTTTGTCTTCCAGCTGCTCCACTTTGTTGTGGAAGCCCTGGCCCAGCAAAGGACAGTTCTCCAGGATAGCCACGACTTCTTCCATGTCGGTTTCTGCGTCATACAGGCCGATAACGTCGGTGTCGCCCCAAAGGCGGGTTTCGCCAGGCAGCGGCTCAAAGACCGGCGTGTCGTGGGTGTCCTGGAAGGTGACGGAAACCGCTCCGCTTTCAATCAGCGCATCGCCCAGGCTTTCAGCGTTGCCGCCGGTGGTGTTAATTTTCAGTTGGATCCATGGCATGGCGAAACTCTTTATTTATCAGTAGTGGAAACAAGAAGGGGTTCCGGAACGGTATGACCAAATCGGTTACCTATCAGGAACGCCAGCAAGCTTAATAGCAGCGACGGCACAATCGGGTGGAAGCCGAAGAGCTGGAGGCTGAAGCTGGCGAGCACCGCGTACAGCACGCCGCCGACAATCATGCCGCTTAGCGCGCCTGCGGCGTTGGCTTTCTCCCAGTAGAGGCCCAGCACCAGCGGCCACAGGAAAACGGCCTCAAGGCCGCCGAAGGCCAGCAGGTTGAGCCAGATAATCATCTCCGGCGGGCGCCAGGCTGCCAGCATCATCAGCAGGCCCAGCACCAGCGTCGTGGTAGTGGAGATGCGCTTCAGGCGGCTTTCATGACGAATTTTAGCCGGACTTGCACTGAGCCACAGATCTTTCACGATTGTCGCCGATGCCTGCAGCAGGTGCGCGTTAACGTTGGACATAATGGCGGCCATTGGGGCGGCCAGGAATAACCCTGCAGCCCACGGCGGAAGAACCTGCATCATCAGGGTTGGGATCACCAGGTCTGGCACCGTCAGCCCCGGAATAACCGCTCTGCCCAGCGCGCCGGCAAGGTGCATGCCCAGCATTAGAATGGCGACCACAATGGTGCCGATAATAATCCCGCGGTGTACGGCCTTACTGTCCTTATAGGAGATACAGCGCACCGCCGTGTGCGGCAGGCCAATAACGCCGAAACAGACCAGCACCCAGAAGGACGTCATAAAGGTTGGCGTCAGAATATCGCCCGCGCCCTGCGGGCTCACCAGTTTCGGATCGATATGCTCTAACGTCTGTACCGCGTTCCCTAATCCGCCCGCGGCGTGAACAACGCCAACCAGCAGAACGATGGTGCCTATCAGCATCACCATGCCCTGCATGGTGTCGTTGAGTACGCTGGCGCGGAAGCCGCCAAAGGCGGTGTACAGGGCGATGGTGATCCCGAAGATCAGCAGGCCGGTTTCGTATTTTATGCCCGCCGCCGTTTCCAGCAGCCTTGCGCCACCGATGAACTGCACGGCGATAGCGCCGACGAACGCGACCAGTAGGCTGATACTGGCAATCCACACCACCGCGCGGTTTTGATAGCGGGCCTGAAGCATGTCGTTAAGCGTAATCGCGTTGTAGCGGCGTGCCAGGATGGCGAATTTTTTCCCCAGGATCCCCAGAGACAGCCAGATCGTTGGGATCTGAATCATCGCCAGCAGTACCCAGCCGAGTCCGTACTTATAGGCGGCGCCCGGCCCTCCGATAAATGAGCTGGCGCTGATATAGGTGGCGGTGAGCGTCATTGCCAGTACAAAGCCGCCCATCGAACGGCTACCGAGGAAATACTCGCTCAGGAAAGTACCGGAGCTGCGCTGGCGCATGGCGTAAACAGAGAGGCCAAATACCGCTATCAGGTAGATAACCAGTACGGCAATGACTTCATTTTGCATGGTCATCTCCCAGAGGAATGTCGCGGAAGATTGTTTTAACCATTAGCCAGCAAAGCAGGATAAACAGCAGCGGCACCAGGAGACAGGCCATCTCAAACCAGTGAGGTAAGCCAGTGATACCCTTTACATTATCAGGTAAGTAAGCAGCCACTAACCATGCGGCAAGATAGAGCAGGGTCAGCCAGAGCGCCCAGCGCGCTTCTTTGTGGGCCTGAACAAAACGCTTGTCCATTTTTGTCCCTTGAGTTCGCGGAAAGCGAGAATTGTAACGCATCCATCCGGCAGGAGGATCAAAAAAGAAAAAGGCCGGAAATCCGGCCTTTTATCGACATGTTTGACGGAAACTTAGTGCTGAAGACCGAGTTTCTTCTCCAGATAGTGGATGTTAGTTCCACCGTGCTGGAAGTGTTCGTCATTCATGATCTTGGTTTGCAGCTCGATGTTGGTTTTGATGCCGTCGATGATCAGCTCTGCGAGCGCGTTTTTCATGCGGGAAATCGCCACTTCACGCGTTTCGCCGTAGCAAATCAGCTTACCAATCATTGAATCGTAATACGGCGGTACGGTGTAGCCGGCGTAAATATGCGATTCCCAACGCACGCCAAAACCACCAGGCGCGTGGAAGCGCGTGATTTTGCCCGGGCTTGGCAGGAAGGTATTCGGGTCTTCGGCGTTGATACGGCATTCCACCGCATGGCCGGTAACGTGAACGTCTTCCTGTTTGATGGACAGCGGTTGGCCGGCCGCAATGCGCAGCTGCTCTTTGATCAGGTCAACACCGGTGATCATTTCGGTCACCGGGTGTTCTACCTGAATACGGGTGTTCATTTCGATGAAATAGAACTCGCCGTTTTCGAACAGGAACTCGAAGGTCCCTGCGCCGCGGTAGTTAATGTCGATACAGGCTTTGGCGCAGCGGTCGCCGATGAATTTACGCAGCTCAGGCGTGATGCCAGGCGCTGGCGCTTCTTCAACAACTTTCTGGTGGCGGCGCTGCATGGAGCAGTCACGCTCGGCCAGATAGATAGCATGACCCTGGCCGTCGGCCAGCACCTGAATCTCGATATGGCGTGGGTTCTCGAGGTATTTCTCCATGTAAACCATGTCGTTGTTGAAAGCCGCTTTGGCTTCCGCACGGGTCATGTTGATGGATTGCTCGAGTTCCGCGTCGCCGCGCACTACGCGCATGCCACGACCGCCGCCGCCGCCGGACGCTTTGATAATAACCGGGTAGCCGATGCGTTTCGCATGGGCACGGTTTTTATCCATGTCGCCGTCCAGTGGGCCGTCAGAGCCTGGTACCGTCGGTACGCCAGCCTGCTTCATCGCGGTGATCGCGGAAACTTTGTCGCCCATCAGGCGGATAGTTTCAGCTTTCGGACCGATGAAGATAAAGCCGGAGCGCTCAACCTGCTCGGCAAAGTTGGCGTTTTCAGACAGGAAGCCATAGCCCGGGTGAATCGCTACCGCGCCGGTGATTTCCGCCGCGGAGATGATTGCCGGGATGTTCAGATAGCTTTTTACGGACGGAGCCGGGCCGATACAGACCGTCTCATCCGCCAGTAATACGTGTTTCAGATCGCGATCCGCGCTTGAGTGCACGGCGACGGTCTTGATGCCCAGCTCTTTACAGGCACGAAGAATACGCAGGGCAATCTCGCCGCGGTTGGCGATGACAATTTTATCCAGCATGTTCGCCTCGTTACTCGATGACGACCAGCGGCTCGTCAAATTCTACCGGCTGACCATTTTCAATCAGAATTGCTTTCACCACACCGGCTTTATCTGATTCGATCTGGTTCATCATTTTCATTGCTTCAACGATGCACAGGGTATCGCCAACGTTAACTTTCTGGCCCACTTCCACGAACGCTTTTGCATCAGGGCTTGGGGTACGGTAGAAGGTACCGACCATTGGGGAACGTACGATGTGACCACTGACTTCAGCAGCTGCAGGGGCTTCCATTGCTGGGGTTGCGGCTGGCGCAACGGCCTGAGCCAGACCCGGTTGTGGCTGAGGCTGGTACATTGGCGCAGCGTAAGCCTGTTGCATCATTGGGAAACCAGCGTTTGCCGGTGAGCGGCTGATACGTACAGACTCTTCGCCTTCAGAAATTTCCAGTTCAGCGATGCCTGATTCTTCAACCAGCTCGATCAGTTTTTTAATCTTACGAATATCCATGAGTGGGTTCCGTACTCTTTGTTTAGATGGATTTTGACAGGCGTTTTACCGCCGTCTGTAGTGCATATGAATAGCCATCAGCGCCTAATCCGCAGATCACGCCGACGGCCTTATCTGAAAGATATGAATGATGGCGAAACGGTTCACGTGCGTGCACATTGCTGAGGTGAATCTCGATAAACGGGATATCCACCGCCAGTAACGCATCGCGCAGCGCAACGCTGGTATGCGTGAACGCGGCCGGATTAATCAGGATAAAGTCGACAGTGTCTTTGGCCTGATGAATTCGGTCAATCAACGCATACTCCGCGTTAGATTGCAGGTGGCTGAGCGTTACGCCAAGGTTTGTTGCCTCTGCCTCAAGCGTGTTAACAATTTCTGCTAACGTTTGGTGGCCGTACTTGTCCGGCTCCCGCGTGCCCAGCATGTTCAGATTAGGGCCATTCAAAAGCAAAATGTGAAATTCACCCGACATCGTGCTGCCATCTCCCGCAATTAGTAGGCAATTTACAAAATATACCTAAGTTTTCCGGTTGTCACCTTTTCGAGCCGAAAATGGGCGTCAGAAAAAACCGAAGTCGCACATTATAACGATTTCGTAGCATTTGGCAGCTAAATACTGGTCTTATCAGGGAAGATGATCAACCGGTATCCGAAGAACGATACCGATTGATGTTTTTTCTGCGGAGAAGCACACGCTCTGTGGCTAGCGCCACCACTGGCGAAACTTCTTGTAGCGAAGTGCGAGAAGGATGATAGCCCCCAGCGCATAAAGCAAGGGCTGAGGGGACAAAATCTTAACCGACCAGAGGAAATGAATCGGCGCGAGGATCGCCACCAGATAGACGAAGTTATGCAGTTTCTGCCAACGGGCGCCTAAAAAACGCTGTGCCCGCTGGGTGGACGTGACGGCCAGTGCCAGCAGGATAATCCAGCAAATGATGCCCAGCGTCAGGTAAGGGCGGCTCACCAACTCCTGACCAAGCAGCCCAAGATTGCTGATCCCCAGCTCCAGCAGCGAATAGCTGGTGAGATGCAGCGTCGCCCAGACAAAGCACCAGACACCCAGCAGGCGGCGGGTACGAATCAACAGCGGCTGTTTGGCGTAGCGCGCCAGCGGCGTAATCAGCAGCGTTGCCAGCAGCAGTTTGAGCGCCATTCTGCCGGTAAAATGCTGGATATCTTTCGCCGGATCGGCGCTGAAAAGTCCCTGGCTTGCCGCGTAAAACAGCCAGACGAAGGGCAGAAATGCGGCCAGATGAAGCCCCACTTTTAGCCAGGTAATCTGTTTTACCGTCAGTCGCACTCAGAAGTTCTCCTTCAGATTCAGGCCGTGATAAAGCGAAGCTACCTGGTCAGCGTAGCCGTTAAACAGCAGCGTCGGCTGGCGCTTAACGTCCAGTACACCACCCGAACCGATGAAGCGCTCCGAGGCCTGAGACCAGCGGGGATGATCGACGTGAGGGTTCACGTTGGCGTAGAAACCATATTCATTCGGCGCGGCAAGGTTCCAGGTCGTTGGCGGTAGTTCGCTCACCAGCTTGATACTGACAATCGATTTGATGCCCTTAAAGCCATATTTCCACGGCACCGTAAGGCGTATCGGCGCGCCGTTTTGCGGTGGTAAGGCTTTACCGTACACGCCCACGGTCAGCAGCGTTAGAGGGTGCATCGCCTCATCGAGCCGTAACCCTTCTACATAAGGATATTGCAGACCGCCGCCGATGAACCGGTCTTTCTGGCCGGGCATTTGTTCCGGATCATTAAGCGTTTCAAAGGCCACGTACTTTGCGTTGCTGGTGGGCTCAACCATCGCTAGCAACTTATGGAGCGGGAAGCCAATCCACGGAACGACCATCGACCAGGCTTCAACGCAGCGCATGCGGTAAATGCGTTCTTCCAGCGGGAAGCGTTTATACAGATCGTCGTGATCGAGCGTCATGGGTTTAGCCACTTCGCCGCTGATTTTTATTTGCCAGGGATCGGTTTTCAGCCCGCCGGCGTTGGCGGCCGGATCGGCTTTATCCAGCCCAAATTCGTAGAAGTTGTTGTAGCCGGTGACTTTGTCTTCCGGCGTCAGCGCCAGTTTTGCCTGGTACTCTTCTGGTTTACTGAACGTCAGGGGTTTGCCGGCAGGCGCCGGTGGACGATCGTTCCCTTTGAACCAGGAAAGAATATCGGCGTTTGCGGTTTGGGGGAGCGACAGGGCGGCAGCGCTGATGCCCAAAGCCTTCAGCACCTGGCGGCGCTTCATCATAAATACGGATTCTGGCGTAACGTCGGCTTCGGTGAGCCGGGTGACCTTTTTCATGACGTTCTCCTCGTAGCGATAGCCTAAGCATGACCGAGAGAAAGCGTTCCGGCGAATATGTCACGAAAAATTGAAATTTATGGGGGCGCAGGTTGTGGCCCCCGGTGCGGATTAACGTATTTTCACCAGGGTTCTTCCCTGAATGGCGTTATTAATGATGTCACTGGCGTACTTTGGCGCTTCTGCGAGGCCGATTTCGGTGGTTGCCTGTTGGTAGAAGGCATCCGGCAAGTCTTTTACCAGACGTGCCCAGGCGGCGGTGCGACGATCCGGCGGTGTCATCACTGAATCAACACCCTGCAGGCGAACATTACGCAGGATAAACGGCATCACGGTTGTTGGCAGCGCGAAGCCGCCGGCTAAACCGCAGGCCGCTACGCAGCCGCCGTAGTTCATCTGCGCCAGCACTTTGGCCAGCACTTTATCGCCAACGGTATCAATGGCACCGGCCCAGAGCTGTTTTTCCAGCGGGCGCGTTTCGGCAAACTCATCGCGGCCAAGAATACGGTCAGCACCGAGGCTACGGAGGTAATGATGTGTACTTTCGCGTCCGGAAACGGCGGCAACCTTATATCCCAGCTTGTGCAGCAGGGCAACGGCGGTGCTGCCCACTCCGCCGCTTGCGCCGGTCACGACTATTTCCCCGTTTTCTGGCGTAACGCCCGCGTCTTCCAGCGCCATAACGCAAAGCATGGCGGTAAAACCGGCGGTGCCGATGATCATCGCTTTGCGTGCGTCCAGGCCTTCCGGCATGGCAACCAGCCAGTCACCGTTGACCCGGGCAGTCTCCGCCAGACCCCCCCAATGGTTTTCACCTACGCCCCAGCCGGTAAGCAAAACAGCCTGGCCTGGCTGGAAGCGAGCGTCTTCGCTGGCGTAGACTTTGCCTGCAAAGTCGATACCCGGCACCATTGGAAAGTTACGGATAATTTTGCCTTTGCCGGTAATGGCTAGCGCGTCTTTGTAATTCAGGCTGGAGTAATCAATTTCCACCGTAACGTTGCCCTCAGGCAGCGTGGCGTGCTCAATATCTTTTACCGCGGCCAGGGTCTGGCCTTCGGACTGTTCCAGGATTAAGGCCTGCATTGGCGCTCCTCGGTCGGTATCCATGGGAAAAAAATCTTAGCAGACTATACTCCGATACTGATGTTTAGAGCCGACTTACCGCAATAAATGCTCAGAAATTACCGAGGGGTTTCGTTTGCCAGGGGTCAGCCTTTGCTATTTAATGCTTCCTCCTTTGGGACCAATTTGAGTGTGGTTAATTTTCACTAACCGGAGTTAACACAGGGATGCGATTAACGACGAAACTCTCAGCTTTCATCACCCTCCTGACCGGGCTTGCGATTATCGTAACGCTCTTGGGGTGTCTGTTGAGCTTCTATAACTCGGTCCATGACAAAACCCGGCAGCGTATCCTGACCGTCGCCACAATTATTGATAATCAACTGATATCCCGCTCTCCTCAGCAGCTCGCGGACCACTTTAGCGAACTCATGATGCCGGTTGATATTACGGAAATTCGCCTGCTGGCGGATAAAAGCTACCTTTTCCAGCACACTTTACCCGAAGGCTATCGCCCGACGGGCACGCAATACACCTACCGGACCCTCAATGTCGCCCTGATGAAGCACCCCGGGATGTCCCTGAATTTGACCTACCGTGACCCGATTTCCGTCTACTACCACGCGATGTTCACCACTACGCCATTAACTGCGGCGGTCGCTTTTATGCTGGTGGTCCTTTTCATTGCTGGTCGCTGGCTCAAGCGTCAGCTTTCCGGGCAGGAGCTTTTAGAAATAAGGGCTGGGAAAATTATTGCCGGAGAACGCGGTACCCAGGTTCGCGGTACCGTTCATGAGTGGCCGCCGCTGGTGAGCAGCGCGCTGGATACCTTACTTTCTGATTTGCAAAACGCCGGCGAGCAGCGCAGCCGCGTGGATACCCTGATCAGGGCTTTTGCCGCTCAGGACATTAAAACCGGGCTCAATAATCGCCTGTTCTTTGATAACCAGCTGGCAACGCTGCTGGAAGGCCAGGAGCAGGTCGGCACCCACGGCGTGGTGATGATTATTCGCCTGCCTGATTTCGAGTTATTAAAAGAGACGTGGGGTAACGGCCCGGTAGAAGAATATTTATTCACTTTGGTGAACCTGCTCTCGACCTTTGTGATGCGTTATCCCGGTGCCTTGCTGGCCCGCTATTTCCGCAGTGATTTTGCGGTTCTGCTGCCGCACCGTACCCTAAAAGAGGCGGACGGTATTGCCAGCCAGCTGCTGAATTCCGTCGATGCGCTGCCGCCAACCCGTATGGTCGACCGAAGCGATATGCTCCACATCGGCATTTGCGCCTGGCGGAGCGGGCAGACAAAAGAACAGGTGATGGAACATGCGGAAATCGCCACCCGCAATGCCGCTTTCCAGGGGGCAAATAGCTGGTCAGTCTACGACGACAAGCTGCCGGAGCAGGGGCGAGGCAACGTGAAGTGGCGTACCTTGCTTGAGCAAGTACTGAAGCAAGGCGGCCCGCGTTTTTACCAGAAACCAGCTGTCGATCGGGACGGCGCCGTTCTCCACCGCGAAATCATGTGCCGCATTTTTGACGGTGAGCAGGAGGTGCTGTCGGCCGAGTATATGCCGATGGTCAGGCAGTTCGGTTTGTCAGAGCAATATGACCGCCAGGTTGTGTCCCGGCTTTTACCGCTGCTGAACTTCTGGCCGGAAGAGACGCTCGCGATTCAAATCACCGTCGACTCGCTTATTCGTGCGCCATTCCAGCGCTGGCTGCGTGATTCTCTGATGCAGTGCGAAAAATCGAAACGCTCAAGGATTCTTTTTGAACTTGCTGAGGCAGATGTATGTCAACACATCAGCCGTTTACAACATGTTGTAAGGTTAGTCACCGCGTTAGGGGCAAGGGTCGTAATTATCCAGGCGGGGTTAACGGTGGTTAGCACAACCTATATTAAAGAGCTGGATGTAGAGTTGATTAAGCTGCATCCGGGTCTGGTCAGAAACATCGGCAAGCGTACTGAAAACCAACTGTTTGTGAAGAGTTTGGTTGAGGCCTGTAACGGTACGCGAACCCGTATTTTTGCGACGGGAGTGAGGACCCGCGGCGAATGGCAGACGCTGATTGATAACGGGGTGGCAGGGGCGCAAGGCGATTTTATCGCCGCATCTCAGCCGCTTGACAGTAATGTGAAAAAATATTCACAAAGATACTCGGTTTAACCTGCCGTTTGCCATTATTTCACGTAGAATAACGCGCGCTGCATCTCAAGGGGGCTAATCTGCCTGCCGGCCAGATTGTCGCAGCCGTTATGAACCGGTTTGCTGCTGTTAGCTGTTCGTTTATTCTACCGCGTTTGCTGCATTTCTGAACGCCATGTAGGTAGACGTTTCAAAAGTGTTACAGCCGTAGTGAACTGCACTATTTTTCACCGTTGCAGAACATTTTTGCGCCTTGTCGCTGTAGCGTGTGGTTGGTAAAGTAAGCGGATTTTGTATCCGCCCCAGCTTTCAGGATTATCCCTTAGTATGTTGAAAAAATTTCGTGGCATGTTTTCCAATGACCTGTCCATTGACCTGGGTACCGCGAATACCCTGATTTATGTGAAAGGACAAGGCATCGTACTGAATGAGCCCTCCGTCGTGGCCATTCGCCAGGACCGTGCCGGCTCCCCTAAGAGCGTTGCGGCCGTAGGCCATGATGCTAAACAGATGCTGGGCCGTACGCCGGGCAACATCGCGGCTATTCGTCCGATGAAAGACGGCGTTATCGCTGACTTCTTCGTGACCGAGAAAATGCTGCAGCACTTTATCAAACAAGTTCACAGCAACAGCTTCATGCGCCCAAGCCCGCGCGTGCTGGTGTGTGTGCCAGTTGGTGCTACTCAGGTTGAACGCCGTGCTATCCGTGAGTCCGCCCAGGGGGCCGGTGCACGTGAAGTGTTCCTGATCGAAGAGCCAATGGCTGCGGCAATCGGAGCCGGCCTGCCGGTGTCTGAAGCAACCGGCTCGATGGTTGTGGATATCGGCGGTGGTACCACTGAAGTTGCGGTTATCTCCCTGAACGGCGTAGTTTACTCCTCTTCCGTGCGTATCGGTGGTGACCGCTTCGATGAAGCTATCATCAACTACGTTCGTCGCAACTACGGCTCCCTGATTGGTGAAGCCACCGCTGAGCGTATCAAACACGAAATCGGTTCTGCCTACCCGGGCGATGAAGTGCGTGAGATCGAAGTTCGCGGCCGTAACCTGGCTGAAGGTGTGCCACGCGGCTTCACCCTGAACTCTAACGAAATCCTCGAAGCACTGCAGGAGCCGCTGACCGGTATTGTTAGCGCGGTGATGGTTGCGCTGGAGCAGTGCCCGCCAGAGCTGGCATCCGATATCTCCGAGCGCGGTATGGTTCTGACCGGCGGTGGCGCATTGCTGCGTAACCTCGATCGCCTGCTGATGGAAGAGACGGGTATCCCGGTAGTAGTTGCAGAAGATCCACTGACCTGTGTTGCCCGCGGCGGCGGCAAGGCACTGGAAATGATCGACATGCACGGCGGCGACTTGTTTAGCGAAGAGTAACAGCCACAGGCCAGGGGGAGCTTTCGCTGCCCCTGCTTGCTGGTTTGGGAATACGCATAGCCTATGAAGCCAATTTTTAGCCGTGGCCCGTCGCTACAGATTCGCCTTATTCTGGCGGTGCTGGTGGCGCTTGGTGTCATTATCGCCGACAGCCGCCTCGGTATGTTCAGTCAGATTCGAACATACATGGATACAGCCGTCAGTCCTTTCTATTTTGTCTCTAATGGTCCCCGTGAATTGCTCGACAGCGTGTCTCAAACGCTGGCCTCGCGCGACCAGCTTGAACTTGAAAATCGGGTTCTGCGTCAGGAGTTAATCCTGAAAAACAGTGAATTGCTGATGCTGGGTCAATACCGGCAGGAAAACGCGCGTCTGCGCGAGCTGCTGGGTTCTCCGCTGCGTCAGGATGAGCAAAAAATGGTGACTCAGGTCATCTCAACCGTTAATGACCCCTATAGCGACCAGGTGGTTATCGACAAAGGCAGCGTAAACGGTGTTTACGAAGGCCAGCCGGTTATCAGCGATAAAGGCGTTGTGGGGCAGGTTGTCGCGGTAGCGAAATTGACCAGTCGGGTACTGCTGATTTGTGATGCAACCCATGCTCTGCCGATTCAGGTGCTGCGTAACGATATCCGCGTGATTGCGGCAGGTAATGGCTGTACTGACGATCTTCAGCTGGAGCATCTGCCGGCCAATACCGATATTCGTGTAGGGGACGTGCTGGTGACCTCTGGTCTCGGCGGTCGTTTCCCCGAGGGATACCCGGTTGGCGTTGTATCATCGGTTAAGCTTGATACTCAGCGGGCCTATACCGTGATTCAGGCTCGTCCTACCGCCGGGCTGCAGCGTCTGCGCTACCTGCTGCTGCTGTGGGGGGCGGACAAAAACGGGTCGTCGCCAATGCCGCCTGAAGAAGTGCACCGCGTGGCAAATGAACGTCTGATGCAGATGATGCCTCAGGTTCTGCCGCCGCCGGGTTCAATGGGGCCTCCCGCGCCGGTCCCTGCGCCAGCAACCGGGATCACTCAGCCTGCTACGGGAGCACAGTAGTGGGAAGTCTACGTCACCAGGGCCGGTGGGTTATCTGGCTTTCATTTCTGATTGCTCTATTGTTGCAGGTGATGCCCTGGCCGGACGACCTGAAGTTTTACCGGCCAGATTGGGTATTACTGATTCTGCTTTACTGGATTTTAGCCCTGCCGCACCGCGTTAATGTTGGGACGGGTTTTATTGTGGGCGCCATACTGGATTTGATCAGTGGATCCACACTTGGCGTTCGCGCTCTATCATTAAGTGTTGTGGCTTACCTGGTGGCGCTGAAATACCAGCTTTTCCGTAATCTCGCCCTTTGGCAGCAGGCGCTGGTCGTCAT
Source organism: Cedecea sp. (assembly GCF_036500665.1). Lineage (NCBI taxonomy): Bacteria > Pseudomonadati > Pseudomonadota > Gammaproteobacteria > Enterobacterales > Enterobacteriaceae > Cedecea > Cedecea sp. Next base: position 114,765 of record NZ_DASYBS010000021.1, on the reverse strand, counting down.
GCTGCTCTCGCTAGTCACCGACATCATTGTTTTCTGGTCAGAATTTTTAGTGATCAATGTCTCTTTCAGACCGGAAGTGTTCTGGAGTAGTGTAGTTAACGGTATCCTGTGGCCCTGGATTTTCCTGTTAATGCGCAAAGTTCGCCAGCAATTCGCTGTGCAATAAAAGGTAAACATGACTACGTTGTATCTGGCATCCGGTTCGCCTCGCCGTCAGGAGCTTCTGACCCTGCTCGCCGTCAGGAGCTTCTGACCCTGCTCGGCGTCTCTTTCGAACGCCTGGTTCCGGGCATTGAAGAGCAGCGGCAGCCGCACGAAAGCGCCGAGCAGTATGTTCGACGTCTGGCGCGTGAAAAAGCCCAGGCTGGCGTAGCGCTGGCCGCCGAGGATTTGCCGGTGCTGGGGGCAGATACGATTGTTATCTTTAACGGTGAAGTGCTTGAAAAACCGCATGATACTGCGCATGCGGCTCAGATGCTGCGCCTGCTTTCAGGAAATCAGCATCAGGTGATGACGGCGGTGGCAATTGCCGACGCTGCGCAAGTACTGGAAGCGTTAGTGATTACCGATGTGACGTTTCGCAGCTTATCCGAACAGGATATTGCCGACTATATCGCCAGCGGTGAACCTATGGACAAAGCCGGTGCTTACGGCATTCAGGGGCTTGGCGGCTGTTTCGTTAAAAGGATTAATGGCAGTTATCATGCAGTGGTGGGATTACCACTGGTGGAAACTGGTGAGTTGCTGAGCAATTTTCACGCGCTGCGTGACGGACGAGGAAAAGATGACGGCTGAATTATTAGTCAACGTTACCCCATCAGAGACGCGGGTAGCCTATATTGACGGTGGCATACTGCAAGAGATCCATATTGAGCGCGAAGCGCGCCGCGGAATAGTAGGGAATATCTACAAAGGTCGCGTTAGCCGGGTGCTGCCTGGAATGCAGGCGGCATTTGTAGATATTGGCCTGGATAAGGCGGCTTTCCTTCATGCTTCTGACATCATGCCGCACACCGAGTGCGTAGCGGGTGAGGAGCAAAAGAACTTTAGCGTGCGAGATATCGCCGAGCTGGTTCGCCAGGGGCAAGATTTAATGGTGCAGGTGGTGAAAGATCCGCTGGGCACAAAAGGCGCACGCCTTACCACTGATATTACTCTTCCTTCGCGTTATCTCGTCTTTATGCCCGGCGCTTCTCACGTTGGTGTTTCCCAGCGTATTGAAAGCGAAGCAGAGCGCGACCGCCTGAAGCGCATCGTGAATGAATATTGCGATGAGCAGGGGGGGTTTATAATTCGCACCGCCGCTGAAGGCGTCTGCGAAGAAGATTTGTCTTCTGATGCCGCCTATCTTAAGCGTGTATGGACCAAGGTTAGCGAGCGCAAAAAGCGTAATCAAACCCGTTACCAGATGTACGGTGAGCTGGCGCTGGCGCAGCGCGTACTGCGTGATTTTGCCGACGCGGCGCTGGATCGTATTCGCGTTGATTCCCGCCTGACCTATGAAATGCTGCTGGAATTTACCGCCGAGTACATGCCGGAGATGACCAGCAAAATCGAGCATTACAGCGGCCGGCAGCCTATTTTCGATCTTTATGACGTTGAGAACGAAATCCAGCGTGCGCTGGAGCGCAAAGTGGAGCTGAAGTCCGGCGGTTATCTGGTCATCGACCAGACCGAAGCGATGACCACGGTGGACATTAACACCGGTGCGTTCGTTGGCCACCGCAATCTCGACGACACGATTTTCAACACCAATATCGAAGCCACTCAGGCCATCGCGCGTCAGCTTCGGTTACGTAATTTGGGCGGCATTATCATCATCGACTTTATCGATATGAGCAATGAAGACCACCGCCGTCGCGTGCTGCATTCTCTCGAGCAGGCGTTAAGTAAAGATCGCGTGAAGACCAGTATTAACGGCTTCTCCCAGCTTGGCCTGGTCGAGATGACCCGTAAGCGCACGCGCGAAAGCGTAGAGCATGTGCTCTGCAACGAATGCCCGACCTGCCACGGCCGCGGCACGGTAAAGACGGTCGAAACGGTCTGTTATGAAATTATGCGTGAAATCGTGCGCGTGCATCATGCTTACGATTCCGACCGTTTCCTGGTCTATGCTTCTCCTGCGGTAGGTGAAGCGTTGAAAAGCGAAGAGTCTCACGCGCTGGCTGAAGTAGAAATCTTTGTAGGTAAACAGGTTAAAGTCCAGATTGAGCCGCTCTACAATCAGGAGCAGTTCGACGTCGTTATGATGTAAATGTGCGGATGCGCATTTTGCCCGTAAGGCTGACAAGGAGAGAAAGGTGAGGCGACTGCCCGGCATTCTGCTGCTCACAGGCGTAACGCTGGTTGTTATCGTCGCGCTGCTGGTGAGTGGCCTGCGGCTCGTTTTGCCGCATCTGGATGCCTGGCGGCCTGCGCTGTTGGATAAGATTGAAGCCGCTACCGGCGTGCCGGTTGAAGTCAGTAATTTAAAGGCTAGCTGGGAGAACTTCGGCCCTACGCTTGACGTGCGCGATGTTAACGCCGGACTCAAAGACGGCGGCACGTTGAGCATTAAACGCGTCACGCTGGCGCTGGATGTCTGGCAAAGCCTGCTTCACGTGCGCTGGCAGTTTCGCGACCTGACCTTTTACCAGCTGCAGATGCGCACCAATACGCCACTCAGCCAGAACGGCGGTGATAGTACGCTCGAAGCGGATAAAATCAGCGATCTCTTCCTGCGCCAGTTCGATCACTTCGATCTCCGCGACAGCTCTCTTAGCTTTCTTACTCTCTCCGGCCAGCGCGCCGAACTTTCGATTCCTCAGCTAACCTGGCTTAATGGTAAAAATCGCCATCGCGCGGAAGGTCAGGTGAGCTTATCCAGCTTCAACGGCCAGCACGGCGTGGCCAACGTTCGCATGGACCTGCGGGATGAAAACGGCATTCTGAATAACGGCAAGGTCTGGCTGCAGGCTGACGATGTGGACGTGAAGCCCTGGCTGGGCCGTTGGATGGAAGACAATGTTGACCTGAAAAGCGCCCGTTTTAGCCTTGAAGCCTGGATGGACGTGAAAGAGGGCGATATCAGCGGCGGCAGCGTCTGGCTGAAAAAAGGCGGGGCGAGCTGGCCGGGAACCGACAGCGCTACGCATACGCTTTCGGTCGATAATCTTACCGCACAGGTTAGCCGTGGGAAGTCCAGCTGGCAGCTTTCTATCCCTTCCACCAATATTACTCTTGATGACCAGACCTGGCCAAAAGGCTCGCTCTCCATCGCCTGGGTAGCGCCGCAGGACGTTGGCGGAAAACAGAGCCAACGCAGCGATGAACTTCGCGTACGTGCCAGCAATATGGAACTGGCTCGCTTTAACGGCCTGTTGCCGATCGCCGCCAAAATCTCGCCTCAGTTTGGCGATATCTGGACGTCGCTTCAACCTCAGGGCCACATCGACGTGCTGGCGCTGGATATTCCGCTGCAGCAAACAGAGCTGACCCGCATGCAGGCGCGCTGGGATAACGTCAGCTGGAAGCAGTGGAAGCTGCTGCCTGGCGCAGAGCACTTCTCAGGCTCGGTGACCGGCAGCGTCTCAAACGGGCAACTTAACGCCGTAATGACCGACGCCAAAATGCCGTACGAAACCGTCTTCCGCGCGCCGCTTGAGATTGAGAAAGGCGCTGCAACGCTTGCCTGGCAGAAAAACGCCGAGGGCTTTCAGTTAGACGGCAAGAACATTGACGTAAAGGCCCGCTCCGTTTGGGCGCGCGGTGATTTTCGCTACTTCCAGCCAGCCAGCGGAGATCCGTGGCTGGGCATACTGGCGGGTATCAGCACCGACAACGGTGCCGATGCCTGGCGCTACTTCCCGGAAAACCTGATGGGCAAAGCGCTGACGGATTATCTGAGTTCGGCCATTCAGGGCGGCCAGGCCGACAACGCTACGCTGGTGTATGGCGGTAACCCGCATCTGTTCCCCTACGAGCATAACGAAGGCCAGTTTGAGGTTTATGTTCCACTGCGGAACGCCAAATTCGCCTTCCAGCCAGACTGGCCCGCGCTGGAAAACCTCGATATTACGCTCGATTTCATCAATAACGGGCTGTGGATGAACAGCAGCGCGGTCAAGCTGGGTGGGGTAACGGCCACTCACCTGACGGCCAACATTCCTGATTATGCCAAAGAAAAGCTGTTGATTGATGCCGATATTAACGGACCTGGCAGCGCGGTAGGCCCTTATTTCAAAGAGACTCCGCTGGAGGATTCACTTGCCGCCGCGCTGGATGAACTCCAGATTGGCGGTGATGTGAATGCTCGCTTACATCTCGACATCCCGTTGACGGGCGAAATGACGACGGCCAAAGGGGATGTTCGGCTGAACAACAACACGCTGCTTATCAAACCGCTGGACAGTACGCTGCATAACCTGAGCGGTAAATTCAGCTTTACCAATGGCGATCTGCAAAGTGAGGCGCTAAGCGCCAGATGGTTTAACCAGCCCGTGAACCTGAACTTCAATACGAAAACCGGTGACAAAGACTACCAGATTGGCGTTAACCTGAGCGGCGACTGGCAGCCCAATAAAACCGGCGTTCTGCCGAAGCCGGTCAACGAAGCGGTCAGCGGTAATGTAACGTGGAAAGGCGATGTCGGTATCACGCTGCCTTATCACGGCAGCGCCAGCTACAAAGTTAATCTGGCGGGTGACCTGAAGAATGTGAGCAGTCACTTACCTGCTCCTGTCGATAAAAAAGCCGGGACAGCTCTGCCGCTGAATATTGCCGTTAAGGGTGACCTGAAGAGCTTTAATCTCACCGGTAATGCGGGCGCGGTAAACCATTTTTCCAGCCGCTGGCTGCTGAATAAAAAGCTGACCCTCGACCGTGCGATTTGGGCGACCGACAGTAAAACCGTGCCTCCGCTTCCGGAGCAGCCTGGCGTTGAGCTGGATCTGCCCGCGATGGACGGCGCCCAGTGGCTGGCGCTCTTCAGCGAAGGGGCTGCAGACAGCGTAGGCGGTTCGGCGTCGTTCCCGTCGGCGGTTACTCTGCGCACGCCAGCATTAACCCTCGGTGGCCAGCAGTGGCATAACCTGAGCCTGGTTTCTCGCCCGGCGATCAACGGTACTCAGGTTGAGGCTCAGGGGCGTGAAATTAATGCGTCACTGAGCATGAAAAATAATGCACCGTGGCTGGCTACCATCAAATATCTCTACTTCAATCCGAACTGGAGCGTCGTTCCCGGTGTTGCGAAAGATACCGCCAGGCTTGAGGTACCGGAAAGCAGCGAGCCTATTAACTTCCGCAGCTGGCCAAACGTGCAGCTGCGCTGTGCGGAGTGCTGGCTGTGGGGACAGAAATATGGCCGTATTGACGGTGATGTGACGATTAATGGCGATACGCTGCAATTGGCTAACGGGCTGGTGGATACCGGCTTTGCCCGACTCACCGCAGACGGTGAGTGGGTGAACAAGCCGGGCACCGAGCGCACCTCGCTTAAGGGCAAGCTGAAGGGTGACAAGCTGGACGCTGCAGCCAACTTCTTTGGCGTGAAAACCCCACTGCAGGGCTCTTCTTTCGACGTTGATTACGACCTGCACTGGCGAGCGGAGCCGTGGAAGCCTGATGAGGCTTCACTAAACGGTATCCTGCACACCAAATTCGGCAAAGGGCAGATTACCGACGTTAGCACCGGTCATGCGGGGCAACTCCTGCGGCTGGTGAGTTTTGACGCCCTACTGCGTAAGCTGCGTTTCGATTTTAGCGACACCTTCGGCAGCGGCTTCTATTACGACTCGATTCGCAGTACCGCGTGGATAAAAGACGGTGTGTTGCATACCGACGACACGCTGGTCGATGGGCTGGAGGCGGATATTGCGATGAAAGGTTCGGTGGACTTAGTCCGCCGTGAGCTGAACATGGAAGCAGTGGTTGCGCCTGAAATCTCCGCCACCGTCGGGGTTGCCGCCGCCTTTGCCGTTAACCCTATAGTCGGTGCCGCCGTGTTTGCGGCCAGTAAAGTGCTTGGCCCGCTGTGGAGTAAAATTTCCGTCCTGCGCTACAGCATCACCGGCCCGGTCGACAAACCGCAAATTAATGAAGTGCTGCGCCAGCCACGTACCAGTGAAGCTCACTGATTTGACGTTAGCGGTGAATTGCCGCAAGCTCCATTAATAAACCATTCCTCGCCCAATGGGCGATAAGCAATAAGAGTAGCGAAACGATGAGTCTGAACCTGGTAAGTGAGCAGTTGCTGTCTGCGAATGGCTTAACCCATCAAGATCTGTTTTCCATCCTCGGCCAGCTGTCCGAGCGCCGCCTCGACTACGGCGATCTCTATTTCCAGTCCAGCTATCATGAATCCTGGGTGATGGAAGACCGCATCATTAAAGACGGTTCATGGAATATCGATCAGGGCGTTGGCGTTCGTGCGGTGAGCGGTGAGAAAACCGGGTTTGCCTATGCGGATCAAATTACCTTGCTGGCGCTGGAGCAAAGCGCTCATGCCGCTCGCAGTATTGTACGTGAACAGGGCGATGGGCGTGCCCGCACGCTGGGCAACGTTCCGCACAGCACGCTTTATACCAGCGCCGATCCGCTGCTCAGCATGACGCGTGAAGAGAAGCTCGACATCCTGAGACGCGTGGACAGCGTCGCGCGCGCAGCGGATGCTCGCGTTCAGGAAGTGAGCGCCAGCCTGACGGGCGTTTACGAGCTGATTCTGGTGGCGGCTACGGACGGAACGCTGGCGGCGGATGTTCGCCCTCTGGTTCGCCTGTCTGTTAGCGTTCAGGTTGAAGAAGACGGCAAGCGCGAGCGCGGCGCCAGCGGAGGCGGCGGTCGTTTTGGCTATGAGTATTTCCTGGAAAGCGTGAACGGTGAAGTTCGCGCTGATGCCTGGGCGAAAGAAGCTGTGCGTATGGCAATGGTTAACCTGTCGGCCGTTGCGGCTCCTGCCGGCATGCTGCCGGTGGTGCTGGGCGCAGGCTGGCCTGGCGTCCTGCTGCACGAAGCGGTCGGTCACGGCCTGGAAGGCGACTTTAACCGCCGTGGCACTTCGGTCTTTAGCGGCCAGATGGGCCAACTGGTGGCTTCAGAACTGTGTACCGTGGTGGATGACGGCACGATGCCTAATCGCCGTGGTTCCGTTTCCATTGATGACGAAGGCGTGCCGGGGCAGTACAACGTGCTGATCGAAAACGGTATCCTTAAAGGCTACATGCAGGACAAGCTGAACGCGCGTCTGATGGGCGTTGCGCCGACCGGTAACGGTCGCCGTGAATCCTACGCGCACCTGCCGATGCCGCGCATGACCAACACCTACATGCTGGCGGGCAAATCCACGCCGCAGGAGATTATCGAGTCTGTGGACTACGGTATCTTCGCACCAAACTTCGGCGGCGGCCAGGTCGATATCACCTCCGGCAAGTTTGTGTTCTCCACTTCGGAAGCTTACCTGATTGAAAAAGGGAAGGTCACGAAGGCGGTGAAAGGGGCGACGCTGATTGGTTCCGGTATTGAAACCATGCAGCAGATCTCCATGGTTGGTAACGACCTGGCGCTGGATAACGGCGTTGGCGTCTGCGGTAAAGAAGGGCAGAGCCTGCCGGTTGGCGTCGGCCAGCCAACCCTGAAGGTCGATAACCTGACCGTGGGCGGTACCGCTTAAGTTCATCTGGTAGCCGGGCTCTAACCCCGGCTGTTTTCATTTCTCGCCCGCACGCCCTGAAAAAGCTGCGTCACCCGCACGAAATAATCCGTCAGATAGTTAATGCACACCTCCACCTTCAGCGGCAGTTTGTCTTTCTCGGTATACAGTGCGTAAACCGGGCGTGGGTCGGACTGATAGCGAGGGAACAGGATCTCCAGCTCCCCGCTGTTGATCTCGTCGATCACCCACATCAGCGGCGCAAACCCTACTCCGGCACCGGCCTTAAGCCAGCGGCTTAACGTCATCGGATCGTTGGTGACAAAGCGACCATGCGGGATCACCTTGGTCGAAATCCCTTCCGGTGCGATGAGCTCAAACTCATTGTGCGGGCGTACGCTGTATTCAAGCCAGGAATGGTTAGCCAGATCGGCAGGTTTCTCCGGCGTACCGTGAATCTGAAGATAGTTTTTCGCGGCGCAGACCACCATCGGCATCGAGCCCAGCTTGCGTGAAAACAGGCTGGAATCCTGCAGAGCACCTACGCGAATCACCAGGTCCAGGCCGTCGGCAATCAGGTCGGGAAAGGGAATACCGGTAACCAGATTTACGGTCAGGCCCGGGTACTCTTTCAGCATCTCGGTCGTCATATCGGCGAGGACATTCTGTGCCATAGTTGAAGAGCTACCGATGCGCAGCGTCCCTATCGGCGTGTTGTTAAAGGCATAGAGCTGCTCGTGGACTTCCTGCGCTTCGTGAAGCATTTTGCGGCAGCCCTGATAATAAATTTTGCCCGCTTCGGTTAGCCCGATGCTGCGGGTGCTGCGGTTCAGCAGTTTTACCTGGAGCTCATCTTCCAGCTTCGACACGATCTGGCTGATGGAAGAGACGCTCATTTGTAGCTGCCTTGCGGCGGCGGTGTAGGAGCCCAGTTCGACCACTTTGGCAAACACCGACATACGTTTAAGTCGTTCCATTGTTCACTCTGAGTGAAAAGTGATTTAGATCACATATTATAGATAACAGGGTAACAGTTACGTTAATATATTATTATTAACATAATTCATACCGCACGCTCGCCCGCCTTTTCTGGCCTCTCCGTCGCGGTTTGTCGTCGAGTTATGTATCGCCTGCATTATCTTATCAAGGTTAAAATGAGTCTATTTCCGGTAATCGTGATATTCGGTCTTTCCTTTCCGCCGATATTCTTCGAGTTAATTCTGTCGCTCGCTGCGTTCTGGCTGGCGCGTCGGCTGCTGACCCCAACCGGCATCTATGATTTTGTCTGGCACCCTGCATTATTCAATACAGCGCTCTATTGCTGCCTTTTTTATCTGATTTCGCGTTTGTTCGTTTGAGGTTGATGTGAAAATACTAACAAGAAACATTACCCGTACCGCTATCACGCTTTTGCTGGTGCTACTGGCCTTCATCGCTATCTTCCGTGCATGGGTGTTTTATACGGAATCTCCGTGGACGCGTGACGCGCGTTTTACCGCTGACGTCGTGGCGATAGCCCCGGATGTTTCCGGGCTTATCACCACCGTTGACGTTCATGACAACCAGCTGGTGAAAAAAGACCAGGTGCTATTTACCATCGACCAGCCGCGCTACCAAAAAGCGCTCGAACAGGCCGAAGCCGATGTGGCCTATTATCAGGCGCTGGCATCAGAGAAACGCCGTGAAGCCGGCAGGCGTAATACGCTTGGTATTCAGGCGATGTCGCGCGAAGAGATTGACCAGTCGAACAACCTGCTGCAAACCGTGTTGCACCAGCTGGATAAAGCGCAGGCGACGCGTGACCTGGCCAAACTCGATCTGCAGCGCACGGTTATTCGTGCCCCGGCTGACGGCTGGGTGACTAACCTTAACGTGCATATCGGCGAGTTTATTAATCGTGGCGCGACGTCCGTGGCGCTGGTGAAACAGAATTCATTCTACATCCTTGCCTACATGGAAGAGACCAAGCTTGAGGGGATTCGCCCGGGCTATCGCGTGCAGATTACTCCGCTTGGCAGCAACCGCGTGCTGCGCGGCAGCGTTGACAGCATTTCTGCCGGGGTGACTAACGCCAGCAGTACCAGCGATGCAAAAGGCATGGCGACGGTTGATTCTAACCTCGAGTGGGTTCGTCTTGCTCAGCGCGTGCCGGTTAGAATTCGCCTCGATGAACAGATGGGGAATTTGTATCCTGCCGGGACTACCGCGACCGTTGTAGTCACCGGTGAAAAAGACCGTAAAGCGGAAAATGACTCGGCGTTTATCAAGCTGATGCATCGCCTGCGCGAGTTCGGTTGAGCGGGCCGCTATGTATAACATCTCCAGGCTACACGTTCGTTTTGCGATAAAGCTTGCCTTCGCCATTGTGCTGGCGGTTTTTGTCGGTTTTCACTTCGAGCTGGAAACGCCGCGCTGGGCGGTACTCACTGCCGCCATTGTTGCCGCCGGGCCCGCTTTTGCCGCCGGTGGTGAGCCTTATTCCGGCGCGATTCGCTACCGCGGAATGCTGCGTATTATCGGCACTTTTATCGGCTGTGCTGCCGCACTGGTTATCATCATTACCCTGATTCGAGCGCCGATGGTCATGCTGCTGGTATGCTGTATCTGGGCCGGATTCTGTACCTGGATCTCTTCCCTTGTTCGCGTTGAAAACTCTTACGCCTGGGGGCTCGCTGGCTACACCGCGCTGATTATCGTGGTCACTATCCAGGTGGCTCCGCTGACCACGCCACAGTTTGCCGTTGAGCGCTGCAGCGAAATCGTCATCGGTATTGTCTGTGCCATCGTCGCTGACCTGCTGTTTTCGCCTCGCTCCATCAAGCAAGAGATAGATCGGGAGCTGGATAACCTGCTGGTGGATCAGTACCGCCTGATGCAGCTTTGCATCGCCCACGGTGACAAAGAAGAGGTGGATAAGGCCTGGAGCGGGCTGGTGCGTAAAGTGACCGCGCTCAACGGCATGCGCGCTAACTTGAATATGGAATCTGCCCGCTGGTCGAAGGCCAACCGCCGCCTGAAGGCGATTAACACACTTTCGCTGACGCTGATCACTCAGGCCTGTGAAACCTTCCTCATTCAGAACACCCGGCCGGAATACGTCACCCCTGAATTTCGTCAGCTATTTGCAATCGAAGTGCAAACCGCGGACGACGTATATAAGCGTATGAAGGTGCTGCGTCGGGCGATTTCCGTGATGGGGGAGAAGGCGACGCCGATTACCATTGGCTCCTGGGTTTCTGCCTCAACCCGCTATCTGCTGTTGAAACGCGGATTTATCTGTAACAGTCGCGTTAGCGCCGTCGAGGAAGAGGTGTTGAATGGCGAAGCGGTGGTTAAGGTGGAGTCCGCCGAAGGCCACCACGCGATGATTAACTTCTGGCGTACCACGATTTCCTGCGTGCTGGGCAGTCTGTTTTGGTTATGGACAGGCTGGACGTCCGGGAGCGGCGCCATGGTGATGATTGCAGTGGTCACCGCGCTGGCGATGCGTCTGCCTAACCCACGCATGGTTTCACTCGACTTCCTTTATGGCATGCTGGTAGCGCTGCCGCTGGGGGCGTTTTACTTTCTCGTTATTCTACCGTCGACCCAGCAAAGTATGTTGCTGCTGTGCGTAAGCCTTGCCCTGCTGGGCTTCTTTATGGGTATCGAGGTGCAAAAGCGGCGGCTGGGTTCCATGGGGGCGCTGGCCGGGACCATTAACATTATTGTGCTGGACAACCCGATGACCTTCCATTTCAGCAGCTTCCTGGACAGCGCGCTGGGGCAGATAGTCGGCTGCTTCCTGGCAATGATGGTTATCCTGCTGATCCGCGATAACTCCAAAGAGCGGACCGGCCGTACGCTGCTGAATCAGTTTGTGTCTGCTGCTGTTTCTGCGTTGACCACCAATAACGCTCGCCGCAAAGAGAACCACCTGCCGGCGCTCTATCAACAGCTCTTCTTACTGCTGAATATGTTCCCCGGCGACATCGATCGTTACCGTCTTGCCCTGACGCTAATTATCGCTCACCAGCGTCTGCGGGATGCGCCGATACCGGTCAATGACGATCTCTCAGCCTTCCACAGGCAGCTGCGTAAAACGGCAGATAAAGTGATCTCAGCGAACAGCGATGATACCCGTGAACGCTATTACCAGAGGCTTTTAGGCGAGCTGGAGATCTATCAGGAGAAACTCCGTTTGTGGGAAGCGCCGCTGCAGGTGACGGAGCCGGTGAAACGCCTCGCGGATATTTTGCACCGCTACCGGCACACGCTAATTAACGCCTGAGCCCAACCCTTGCACTGAGAGCCGACGCCTGCGTCGGCTTGAGACAGCTGACAAAGTTCATTGACCTTAAAAGACCTAAACTTCGGTCTAATAAAAACAAAGAATTATGTTCTCTGGTTTGCTCCAAACACCCGAAAACCACGTTTTTCGGGTGTTTGTCATCAATTTAGAGCCGACGCCTGCGTCGGCTTTTTTCTATCTATACTTAACAGCGGTCAATGGGATGAACACTTATGAACAGGAGAAATTATGACGAATCAGATCCTCCCGCAAAGTGAACTCTTCAAAACCGGTTGCCTGATCGGTGGTAAGTGGCACACGCTTGATGAAACCTTTGATGTGCTGAATCCTGCCACGGGAGAAGGGGTGGCTAAAGTCGCAAAGGCGGGTAAGAAAGAAACCGAGGCCGCGATTGATGCCGCGAGCAAAGCCTTTCCCGGCTGGCGTGCAACGACCGCGAAACAGCGCTCTGAAATCCTCTACCGTTGGTTTGAGCTGATACTGGCCAACAAAAGCTGGCTCGCCCGGCTGATGACCCTTGAGCAGGGGAAACCGCTCAAAGAGGCCGAAGGTGAAGTGGATTATGCCGCGAGCTTCATTCAGTGGTTTGCCGAGCAGGCAAAACGCGCGAACGGGGAGATCATTCCTCCGGCCAAGCCCGGCTCTCGCATTTTGGCCACGCGTGAACCGATTGGCGTCGTCGCCGCGATCACGCCGTGGAATTTCCCGATGGCCATGCTGACCCGCAAGCTGGGACCGGCTTTGGCCGCTGGGTGTACCGGAGTGATAAAACCCGCGAATAATACGCCGCTTTCTGCATTTGCGCTGCTGGAGCTGGCAAAGCAGGCCGGTGTGCCGGACGGCGTACTTAACGCCGTGGCCGGTAACACGCAGGAAATCAGCGATGCCATTATGGCAAGCCAGCAGGTCCGTAAGATCTCCTTCACTGGTTCGACCGCAGTAGGGAAGACGCTGATGCGTAACGCCGCGGAAACAATGAAGAAGGTGTCGATGGAGCTGGGCGGAAATGCGCCTTATATCGTGTTTGATGATGCCGATATCGATGCTGCGGTGAAAGGGGCAATTGCTAACAAGTTCCGCAATGCGGGCCAGGTGTGCGTTAGCGTTAACCGCTTCTTTATTCAACAGGGTGTATACGACAGCTTCGTGAATAAACTTGCCGAAGAGGTTAAGAAACTGAAGGTCGGAAACGGCCTTGAGGAAGGCGTTGTCGTCGGCCCTCTGATTGAAAAATCGGCCGTTGATAAGGTGCGTGAACATGTGGATGATGCGCTGGCAAAAGGCGGTAAAGCGCTGGTTGGCGGCAAGCCTCATCAGCTTGGCGGCAACTTTTGGCAGCCTACGGTTATCATTGATGCTAACGACGATATGAAGCTTGCGAAGGAAGAGACGTTTGGCCCGCTTGCTGCCTGCTTTAGCTTTAAAACTGAGGAGGAGGTTATCGAGCGTGCGAACAATACGCCATTCGGGCTCGCGGCCTATTTCTATACCCAGAATCTACAGAGAGTTTTCCGGGTCTCACAGGCCCTGGAAAGCGGCATGGTTGGGATCAATGAATGTGCTGTCTCAACGGAGCTGGGGCCGTTTGGTGGTGTAAAAGAATCGGGGTTAGGGCGTGAAGGTTCCGTATTGGGGCTGGAAGAATTCCTGGAAGTCAAAACGTTACATATCGGCGGGCTTTAGCGCTTCTGTTTGCTTCAAAGGGTAGGACGGCAGCGATGAAAAAATTTACTTTCGATTTTAGCCACATCGACGACAACCCTGCTTTTTATCGCCAGTTTGCGGAACAGTTCTCTTTGCGTAAAGAGCAGGTGCACGACCTGGATAGCCTGTGGGAAGTGGTCACGGCGTCGATGCTGCCGTTGCCCGTGGAGATCGCGTTCACGCACCTGCCCGATAGCAAACGGCGCAGATTTGGGGCACTCATCCTGCTGTTCGACGAGGCCGAAGAGGAGCTGGAAGGTCAGCTTCGATTTAACATTCACGGCTAGCGGCATAAAAAAGCCCCCGGCGAGCGGGGGCAAAGTCGTAGGACAAGTACGACGAGGGTTTATTTGTACAGCTCTGCAGTTGCGTGCCAGCTATCACCTGAACGCGCTTCCGTAATACGGTATGCAGAGGCACCTTGTTCAGTGGCTTTCTGAGCTAATTCTTGACGCATATCCATTGGCGCGCTGCCAACCTGGCTCACTGAAATGGAGCCCATGGATTGCAGACCCTGAGCTTGTTCGCTGTTGATCTGGTGAGCGGCGGCGTTAGCACCTAAAGAGATAACGGACAGCAGGCTCAGTGCGGCGATAGTTAATTTGGTTTTCATAGTCTTTACTCCTGAAGGTTTAACGTAGCGGCCGGAAGGGCTTAAAAGCGATTTTTCTACTTAGGGCCGCCGAAGGTTTAACGTTTCTGATGGTATCTATTCAACTGGCTTATGGCTAAAGGCTGTTATTTGTACAGCTCAGCCGTTGCGTGCCAGTGTCCACCGGTACGGGCTTCGATAACGCGGTAAGCAGAAGCGCCGTTTTGTTCAGCTTTCTGGTTCAGCATTTCGTGCATATCCATTGGAGAACTGCCGATGTCATCGACCGAAACGGTCCCCAGTGACTGGCGGTCTTGCGCCTGCTGAGCGTTGATAGAGTCAGCGGCGAAAACGCCGAATGACAGAGCGGAGAGCAGGCTTGCGGTAACTAAAGTTGCTTTCATGTTCATGATTTCTTTCCTCGTCGTATTCTTTTGTTTGGGTCATCGTTCTGTGACCCTCATCACGAAATTAAGTATACACTAGTTACTAGGAAAATTAATGCCCTGCTAATTGTTGCCTATGCAACTTTAAGTTAACGAAATGATTTTTTATTACCATGGGTTATAAAAAAGACGTTTTTATCACGGCGTTTTTGTTAAATATAAGTAAAATCATATATATGGGTGGATTTGACTATTTGTGCGGTAGTACGCAGAACAATGCCCTGAAGAAGGGTATTGAAGCAATTCCATACGCTGGATTGAGGTTTTTTGACGGAAGATTACCGAATCGGGGAGAGATCACCCGCCATAAAGCATGGCGGGTAGGGGGCTAACGCATTACAACTCTTGTTCGAACAGGACCAAAATAGCTTCGTACAGCTGTTTAACGGTAAAGTCATTCGCCGGGGTCGTGAAGATGGTGTCATCCCCGGCAATGGTGCCAAGAATACCTTCCGCTTTACCCAGGGAGTCCAGCAGACGAGCAATTAGCTGAGCTGCACCGGGACTTGTATGGATGACCACGACGGCATCATTGTAATCGATATCCAGGACCAGGTTTTTGAGCGGGCTGGAGGTGGTTGGCACACCCAGCTCGGCCGGAAGACAGTAGACCATTTCCATTTTGGCATTGCGGGTTCTCACTGCGCCAAACTTGGTCAGCATGCGGGAAACCTTGGACTGGTTAATGTTTTCGAAGCCGTCGTTTTGTAACGCCTGGACTATCTCGCCCTGCGAGCTGAATTTCTCTTCTTTAAGTAATGCTTTGAAAGCCTTTACTAATTCTTCTTGTTTCGAGGAGTTACGCATAAATAACCTATCCTGGGTAAAAGAGATAACATTATTATGCATTTAAATGAATTTTTATGCAAATTGTTCATCTTCCTTCAGGCGCGCGAATTTACGGCGGCCTGAACGCGGTGGGACAATAATCCGGCAGAAAACAGCCTGAAATAATGTTATGAAAGCGGGCGATTTTATCAAATTTCGTTATCGGCGAACATGCCTGTGTCACGACTCGCAAATAAGCTTCAAAGTAAATTAAATGTTATCAAAATGATGTTGTTTTGGTGTGCGCAGAGGGGTAATGTAACCGCCGTTGATGTAACCACATCAGGTCGTGACCGGGCGCTATGGCGTCGTTCCTCCCGGCGAGTAAATGCAGCAGCAACGCGGTCGATGATTGTTGTATATCGCAATCCGGCGGCGGGAAGATTGTAATTATCTCTTCTCTGGATTATGGTCGCCACCGCATGGAGTTACGGCACGATTTTGCTAACCATAATAAGGAGTTTAGGATGAAAGTTGCAGTCCTCGGCGCAGCCGGCGGTATTGGCCAGGCGCTTGCCCTTCTACTTAAGACCCAACTGCCTTCAGGCTCAGAACTCTCTCTGTATGACATTGCACCGGTAACCCCAGGGGTTGCGGTGGATCTGAGTCATATCCCGACCGACGTGAAAATTAAAGGTTTCTCCGGCGAAGATGCAACCCCGGCGCTGGTTGGCGCAGATGTGGTGCTGATCTCTGCGGGCGTGGCGCGTAAACCCGGTATGGATCGCTCCGACCTGTTCAACGTGAACGCGGGCATCGTGAAGAATCTGATTGAGCAGGTTGCGAAAACCGCACCTAAAGCCTGCATCGGGATTATCACTAACCCGGTTAACACCACCGTTGCCATCGCGGCGGAAGTGCTGAAAAAAGCCGGTGTTTACGATAAGAACAAACTGTTTGGCGTAACGACGCTGGACATTATCCGCTCCAACACCTTTGTTGCCGAGCTGAAAGGCAAACACCCTGGCGATATCGACGTTCCGGTAATCGGTGGCCACTCTGGCGTGACTATTCTGCCGCTGCTGTCCCAGATCCCGGGCGTGAGCTTTACCGAGCAGGAAGTGGCTGACCTGACCAAACGTATCCAGAATGCGGGTACCGAAGTGGTTGAAGCGAAAGCCGGTGGCGGGTCTGCAACCCTGTCTATGGGCCAGGCTGCCGCGCGTTTTGGCCTCTCTCTGGTTCGCGCGCTTAAGGGCGAAAGCAACGTTGTTGAATGCGCCTATGTTGAAGGCGATGGCGAACATGCTCGCTTCTTCTCTCAGCCGCTACTGCTGGGTAAAAACGGTATTGTTGAGCGTAAAGCTATCGGCACCCTTAGCGCGTTTGAGAAACACGCGATGGAAGGCATGCTGGATACGCTGAAGAAAGATATCCAGCTGGGCGAAGAATTCGTTAAGTAATCGGCGCGATATAAAAAAAACCGGAACACAGGTTCCGGTTTTTTTATGCCTGCCGTTTAGCTACCGGCAGGATATTCCTGAATGGTGACCTGCAGCGTGAGTTTTTTATCTTCACGCATGACCTCTACCGGAATCACGGAGCCCGGGCGAATTTCCGCCACCTGGTCCATCGTTTCCAGCGCGGAGACGGCAGGTTTGTGGTTTACCGAAATAATGACGTCATTCACCTGAATGCCTGCCTGCGCGGCGGGGCCGTCCGGTGAGACTTCATTAACGATAATCCCTTGTAGCTGATCGATACCGGTCGAAGGGCCATGCAGCGGCGTTATCTCTCTGCCGCCAATGCCGATATAGCCGCGGATAACCCGGCCGTCACGGATCAGTTTATCCATTATCTTCGTCGCCAGCTGGGTCGGTATGGCAAAGCCAATCCCCTCAGGCGTTTCGCCGTCGTTACTCTTGTCAAACGACAGCGTATTAATGCCCATCAGTTCACCCAGAGAGTTCACCAGCGCACCGCCGGAGTTGCCACGGTTAATCGAGGCATCGGTCTGTAAGAACGATTGACGGCCTGAAGGGCTCAGGCCGATGCGGCCGGTGGCACTGATAATCCCCTGAGTCACCGTTTGCCCCAGGTTGTACGGGTTACCAATGGCCATCACGACATCGCCGATATGCGGCTGGCGCTTGCCGTTAATAGGAATAATCGGCAGGTTGGTGGCGTTAATCTTCAGCACTGCGAGGTCGGTCAGGCTATCGGAACCAATGAGCAAGGCTTCAAACACTCGGCCATCCTGAAGCGCGACGATGATCTGTTCTGCATCGTTAATAACGTGCTTATTGGTAATAATGTAGCCACGCCCGTCCATGATCACGCCGGAACCGAGGGTTTTAATTTGCAGCTGATTCTGACCGTTATTGCCCACGCTGCGGTTGTAAACATTTACTACCGCGGGTGCAGCGCGGCGCACCGCCGGATTAAAGCTCATCGGCGTTTCGTCGGCGCTGTCATATTGTGTTGGCGCAAGCGGGCCGACGGCTTTGCGTAATGACGGCATCGCGAGCAGTATCAGCCCCGCGACAATCAGCCCAATCACCACCGAACGTAAGATCTTTAGAAACATGAGTTTGAGTTAATTAGTGAGAGATCGAACGCAGAATAGCATGAGTTGAACGGACATCGTACAGACGATGTCCGTTTCTCTGCCACCGTTAACGCAACAGCAGATAGATACTGTCTTCCCCGCGAACAACATGAAGTGCGATGACCGCAGGCTTGGTTTCGAGAACCTTACGCATTTCGGCAATAGTCCGTACTCGGTCGCGGTTAATGCCGATAATCACATCGTCTTTATGCAGGCCAACCTGAGCGGCAGGCGTACCTTTATCAACGTTATCCAGGCGAATACCTTTGCCGCCGTCTTTCAGTTGCCCATCGCTTAATGCTGCTCCCTGAAGCGCAGGCAGGATCATTTCAGCGCTGGCAGAGGAGGCGGTACTCTTGTCCAGCGTAACGCTAACCTCAAGCGGTTTTCCATCGCGCAGCAAGCCGAGTTTTACTACGGTACCGGGCTCGGTGGTGGCGATTTTTGCTCTCAGTTCGGCAAAGCTGTTCAGTGGATTACCGTTCAGACTGGTGATGACATCTCCGGCTTTGATTCCGGCCTTAGCCGAGCCTGACTGCGGGAGCACTTCACTGACAAACGCGCCGCGCTGGGTTGAAAGGTTAAAGGCTTTGGCGATGTCAGAGTTCATCTCCATGCCTTTAATACCCAGCAGGCCACGTTTGATTTCACCAAACTCCATCAGCTGTTTGGCGAGTGTTTGCGCCATATTGCTGGGGATGGCGAAACCAATCCCTACGCTGCCGCCGCTTGGGGCAAGAATAGCGGTGTTAATGCCAATCAGTTCACCGTTCAGGTTCAGCAGCGCGCCACCGGAGTTCCCGCGGTTGATTGAGGCATCGGTCTGAATAAAGTTTTCCAGGCCTTCGAGGTTAAGCCCGCTGCGGCCCAGCGCGGAAACAATACCTGAGGTAGCTGTTTGCCCCAGACCAAAGGGGTTTCCTACCGCAACGGCAAAGTCACCGACCTTGAGCTTGTCAGAGTCGGCAACTTTGATTTCGGTCAGCCCTGAAGCATTCTGCAGCTGAATCAGCGCAATGTCGCTCTGATCGTCGCCGCCGATAAGCCTGGCATCAAACTCACGCCCGTCGTTCAGCTGAACGCTGATTTTTTGGGCCTGGTTGATCACGTGGTTGTTGGTCAGGACATAGCCTTTAGCGGCATTAATGATGACCCCGGAACCTAAGCCTTCAAACTGCTGTGGCGTGTCGGAGGGCGCATCATCCCCGTAGAATTTCTTGAACTCTTCCGGCACCTTCTGGCCCGAGGCCGAAGCGGTACCTTCCACCCTTACGCTAACAACCGCCGGCAGCACTTTTTCCAGCATTGGAGCAAGGCTTGGCAAAGCCGGCTGGCCTGGAACCTGGGAAGGCAGTGACGCGCTCGCCAGAGGGGATACGCCGAGCGTCAGGCCGACGCTTAACGCTAATGCACTCAACAGCCGTGTTTGTTTCTTCATTGGATGCTGGCTCTCGTCACCTGGAAAAAGGAATACCCACTAACTCAATTGATGTTATTGAAATATCAATCGACTCACAATGGCGTAATAAGAAAGCAAAAGACAATTAAATGATAGCTGGGTCAGGAAAGGATGGGGCACATGAACTGTGCCCCGGAAAAAACTGAAACTGGGATTAATCGCGTTTTGCACCGGTGCGTAGCAGGCCAGAAGCGCCGTCTGAATAGTCACGCGGCATCTGAACCGGGGCCTGATCGTTACCGGCTTCCGACTCAGCAAGACGATTGCGGAACGGATTGGCCTCAGCCGTCATTTCCGGCAGTAGGCTGCTGGAGCTTTTTGCCATGTGCTGGTAGAGCTGACGATAATCGTGCGCCATATTATCCAGCAGCTCTGCGCTACGGGCAAAATGGCTGACTAACTCTTCGCGATACTCTTCGAGCTCCGCTTTGTTTTTTTCCAGCTCGTACTGCAGAGCTTGTTGTTGGCGCAGCTTACGGTTGCCAAAACGCATGGCTACGGCACCGATAATAAGGCCGACGACTAACCCAATAAGCGCATATTCCCAAGTCATGAACTTCTCCCGTTATCTTGTGATTCCGTAGGGTAATGTAGCCACTATAACCGCTAACCGAAGAGAAGTGGAATCCTGACGCAGCATCGCTTAGGGTAGAACGGCCTTTTTTTCGACAACCGGCTCGAAAATGGCAGTGAACGGCTATCCGATTATAAAGGGAACATAATAATACCATGCAAAATCTCTCTCCTGCATCGCGCTACCAGCAGGCTCTGGCAGAAGGCAGTTTTCAACCTGATGAAGTTCAGCGCGAAGCGATTATGCGCCTGGACGCTATCTGGCAGACATTGTCCGCTGCGCCAACGGCCGTGTCTTCCGGCGGTTTTTTGACTAAATTTGGCAAGCTGTTTGGTAAAAAAGAGGCTCAGGCAGAGCCGGAGCCCGCACGTGGCCTGTATATGTGGGGAGGCGTGGGGCGCGGTAAAACCTGGCTGATGGATATGTTTTTTCAGAGTTTGCCGGGAGAACGCAAGCTTAGGCTACACTTCCACCGCTTTATGCTTCGGGTTCATGAGGAGCTGGCGCAGCAGCAAGGGAACACCGATCCGCTGGAAATCATTGCTGATGGTTTTAAAGCTGAGACCGACGTGCTGTGCTTTGATGAGTTTTTTGTCTCCGACATCACCGATGCAATGCTGCTTGGAACGCTGATGAAAGCGCTTTTTGCGCGCGGCATTACGCTTGTTGCCACGTCAAATATTCCGCCAGATGACTTGTATCGCAATGGGCTCCAGCGCGCGCGATTCTTACCGGCCATCGAGGCAATTAAACGCTATTGCGACGTGATGAACGTCGATGCCGGGATTGATTATCGCCTGAGGACATTGACCCAGGCGCATCTCTGGCTTTCGCCGCTTAACGATGAGTCTGCTCAGCAGATGGAGAAGCTTTATACGGCGCTTGCGGGCGCTAAACGTGAAGGGGGACCCGTACTGGAGATTAATCACCGTCCTCTGGCGACGCTCGGTACGGCGAATCAAACGTTGGCGGTTGCTTTTACTACGCTGTGCGTGGATGCCCGCAGCCAGCATGATTACATCGCGCTTTCTCGTCAGTTTCATACCGTCATGCTATTCAATGTGCCGGTGATGACCCCGCTGATGGAAAGCGAGGCACGCCGCTTTATCGCTCTGGTGGACGAATTCTACGAGCGTCACGTGAAGCTGGTTGTGTCCGCAGAGGCTGAGTTATTCGATATTTATCAAGGTGAAAGGCTTAAGTTTGAATTCCAGCGCTGCCTTTCCAGGCTGCAGGAAATGCAAAGTGAAGAGTATTTGCGCCGCGCTCATCTGCCCTGACGATGAATATGTGATATCAACGACAAATTGTGGTCGATCTTTGAGGTCGACTTCTCTATAATCTTGCGACCCCACGTTACAACCAAAGTTTTTTTCCCAAAACTTTTGTCGTGCCGGCATAGGCTATTCGAAGGGGTAGGTTTGCTGGACAATGTCGCGTGAACCTCAACTGATTTTAAACGTTTGGGTGTTCACCAACGTGTAACTATATATTGGGTAAGCTTTTAATGAAAACTTTTACAGCTAAACCAGAAACTGTACAGCGCGACTGGTATGTTGTTGATGCTGAAGGTAAGACCTTAGGTCGTCTGGCTACTGAACTGGCTCGCCGTCTGCGCGGTAAGCACAAAGCGGAATACACTCCGCACGTTGATACTGGTGATTACATCATCGTTCTGAACGCTGACAAAGTTGCTGTAACCGGCAACAAGCGTACTGACAAAGTGTACTACCATCACACCGGCCACATCGGTGGTATCAAACAAGCGACCTTTGAAGAGATGATTGCCCGCCGTCCTGAGCGTGTGATTGAAATCGCGGTTAAAGGCATGCTGCCAAAGGGCCCGCTGGGTCGTGCAATGTTCCGTAAACTGAAAGTTTACGCGGGCACCGAGCACAACCACGCGGCACAGCAACCGCAAGTTCTGGACATTTAATCGGGATTATAGGCAATGGCTGAAAATCAATACTACGGCACTGGTCGCCGCAAAAGTTCCGCAGCTCGCGTGTTTATCAAACCGGGCAACGGCAAAATCGTTATCAACCAACGTTCTCTGGAACAGTACTTCGGTCGTGAAACTGCCCGCATGGTAGTTCGTCAGCCGCTGGAACTGGTCGACATGGTTGAGAAACTGGATCTGTACATCACCGTTAAAGGTGGTGGTATCTCTGGTCAGGCTGGTGCGATCCGTCACGGTATCACCCGCGCTCTGATGGAGTACGATGAGTCCCTGCGTTCCGAGCTGCGTAAAGCTGGCTTCGTTACCCGTGATGCTCGTCAGGTTGAACGTAAGAAAGTCGGTCTGCGTAAAGCACGTCGTCGTCCTCAGTTCTCCAAACGTTAATTGTTCTCTGCTCACGCAGAAAGGCAATTGGCAAAAAACCCGGTCTTGTGCCGGGTTTTTTTATGCCTGTAATTTATATTATTGACTATAACATTTTGAAATTATTTGTCTTTTTGGCAAATTCAATATGCGGTCACCACAAAACCGGTAAAATCTGGTAAACTATCATCCAATTTTCTGCCCAAATGTCGCATCAGGTTGTTTTCGCCTCGTTTTAAGGCGTTAGCGGTGTTCCGGCGAAGCGTTGGGTAATAAACGGTCAGGTTAGTCGCCGCTTGCGGCTATTAGCAGTAATTTTCTGGATAAACTTGGAGGTTTTCATGGCTGTCGCTGCCAACAAACGTTCGGTGATGACGCTGTTTTCCGGTCCTACTGACATCTACAGCCACCAGGTGCGTATCGTGCTGGCTGAGAAAGGTGTTAGCGTTGAAATTGAGCATGTGGAAACGGATAACCTGCCTCAGGATCTGATTGACCTCAACCCAAATCACAGCGTGCCGACCCTGGTTGACCGCGAGCTGACGCTGTGGGAATCCCGCATCATCATGGAATACCTTGATGAGCGTTTCCCACACCCACCGTTGATGCCGGTTTATCCGGTTGCACGTGGTGAAAGCCGTCTGTACATGCATCGCATTGAGAAAGACTGGTACACCCTGATGAATGTGGTGATGAATGGCTCCGCGCAGGAAGCGGACGCAGCGCGTAAGCAGCTGCGTGAAGAGCTGTTGAGCATTGCACCGGTGTTTACGCAGAAGCCTTTCTTCCTGAGCGACGAGTTCAGCCTGGTGGACTGCTATCTGGCTCCGCTGCTGTGGCGTCTGCCGCAGATGGGTATTGAGCTGACGGGGGCTGGTTCTAAAGAGATGAAAGGGTATATGACCCGCGTCTTTGAGCGTGATTCTTTCCTGGCCTCTTTGACCGAACCTGAGCGCGAAATGCGTCTGCAGACTCGAGGCTAATTGATGGATATGTCGCAGCTGTCGCCGCGCCGTCCTTACCTGTTGCGGGCCTTCTATGAGTGGCTGCTGGATAACCAGCTCACTCCACACCTGGTGGTGGATATTACGCTACCGGATGTGCAGGTGCCGATGGAGTATGCGCGAGACGGACAAATTGTGCTGAATATCGCACCGCGCGCCGTGGGCAACCTGGAATTGGCCAATGACGAAGTGCGCTTTAACGCGCGTTTCGGTGGAGTGCCGCGCCAGGTGAACGTCCCAATGGCCGCCGTTCTGGCTATCTATGCACGTGAGAACGGTGCAGGAACGATGTTTGAGCCGGAAGCGGGCTATGACGAAGACGCTGAAAGCCATAATGATGACCAGCCTGCTGCAGGCGAGTCTGAAACGGTAATGCAGGTTATTGATGGCGATCGTCCGGATCACGGCGATGATGACAATAACCCTGATGACGATCCGCCGCCGCCGCGCGGTGGCCGTCCCGCACTGCGTGTGGTGAAATAATAAAAAGCCAGTCGGAAGACTGGCTTTTTTTATGGTGCGAGGGTGGCTAAATCTGGCGACCGAAGCCGCCAGTTTTTAACGCTTACACTTCAAGGAAGTTGAGTATCCCGTCAGCCGCTTTACGGCCTTCGGCAATCGCTGTCACCACCAGATCGGAACCGCGAACGGCGTCGCCACCGGCGAAGATTTTCGGGTTGCTGGTCTGGAAGGCGTTTTCGCTTCCTTCAGGAGCAATAATACGGCCCTGGCTATCCAGCTCAACGCTGTGCTGCTCCAGCCACGTCATGCTGTGAGGACGGAAGCCAAACGCCATAACGACCGCATCGGCGGCCAGCACGTGTTCAGAACCGGCTACGATTTCCGGACGACGACGGCCGTTAGCATCCGGCGCACTCAGTTCGGTACGCGCAACCTTCACGCCGCACACGCGGCCGTTAGCGTTAATTTCAACGCCCAGCGGCTGCAGGTTGAATTGGAACTCCACGCCTTCTTCACGCGCGTTTTTCACTTCACGTTTTGAGCCCGGCATGTTCTCTTCGTCACGGCGGTAGGCACAAATTACGTGGCTTGCGCCCTGGCGGATGGAGGTGCGCACACAGTCCATTGCGGTATCACCGCCGCCCAGCACAACGACACGTTTGCCTTCCATGCTGATGTAGGGCTCTTCAGCCGTTTCAGCAAAGCCCATAATTTGCTTAGTGTTAGCGATGAGGAACGGCAGGGCGTCATAAACGCCAGGCGCATCTTCATTCTCTAAACCACCACGCATTGACTGATAGGTGCCGACGCCAAGGAACACGGAATCGTATTCGCTAAGCAGCTCGTCCATCTGTACGTCACGGCCGACTTCGGTATTGAGTTTGAATTCAATACCCATACCGCTGAAGATTTCGCGGCGCTTAGTCATCACCTCTTTTTCCAGCTTGAACGCCGGAATACCGAAGGTCAGCAGGCCGCCGATTTCTGGATGCCTGTCGTAAACCACCGCCTTTACGCCGTTACGCGCCAGAACGTCCGCACAGGCAAGCCCCGCAGGGCCTGCACCGATGATAGCCACACGCTTACCGGTTTGCTTCACGCCGGTCAGGTCCGGTTTCCAGCCCATCTCAATCGCTTTATCGTTGATATAGCGCTCAATGTTACCGATAGTCACCGCACCAAACTCGTCGTTCAGCGTACAGGAACCTTCGCAAAGACGATCCTGCGGGCAGACGCGGCCGCAGACTTCCGGCAGGCTGTTGGTCTGGTGAGACAGCTCGGCTGCCTCAATGATGCGGCCCTCATTGGCCAGTTTCAGCCAGTTTGGAATGTAGTTGTGAACCGGGCACTTCCACTCGCAGTACGGGTTGCCGCAGGAGAGGCAGCGGTCGGCCTGCGCCTTCGCCTGCCCCTCAGAGAACGGCTCGTAAATTTCCACAAATTCAATTTTGCGGATCTTCAGCGGTTTCTTCGGCGGATCAACGCGCTGCAAGTCGATAAATTGATATACGTTTTGACTCATCGTGACCTCTTACGTCAGTCTCATCTGGCTATTTCTCTTGCTATCCTGAACCTGGTCTATGCTCAGACTCCTCACGTACTTTTGTACGCTGCGGGTTCTGCGCGTAGTCCGTGTCCAGGCTAGCTACGACAATGACGCCAGATGAATCTGCCTTTACTGTGCCTGCACCCGCAGCTCGGCTGCGGAACGACTGCGGTGACCCAACAATGCTTTGACATCACTGGACTTCGGTTTAACCAGGGTGAATTTGGAGGCGAACGCCGGCCAGTTAGCCAGAATCTCTTCGCCGCGCTGGGAGCCGGTCAGCTGAACGTGTTCGGTTATCATGCCGCGCAGATGCTCTTCATGAATCGCCAGCTCTTCCACATCCAGTAATTCAACCAGTTCCGGGTTCACGCGTTTACGGAACTCACCGTCTTCATCCAGCACATAGGCGAAGCCGCCCGTCATGCCGGCGCCGAAGTTAACCCCGGTTTTGCCAAGAATACAGACGATACCGCCGGTCATGTATTCGCAGCCGTTATCGCCAATGCCTTCAACCACGGTGATAGCACCGGAGTTACGCACGGCGAAACGTTCACCTGCGCGGCCTGCAGCGTACAGCTTGCCGCCGGTTGCGCCATACAGACAGGTGTTGCCGATAATCGTGGCTTCATGGCTACGGAAGGCTGAACCTACCGGAGGGCGTAGAGAAATCAGGCCACCCGCCATGCCTTTGCCCACATAGTCGTTAGCATCGCCGGTCAGATGCAGCTCTACGCCGCCTGCGTTCCAGACGCCGAAGCTCTGGCCCGCGGTGCCGCTAAAGTGCGCCTTGATTGGGTCAGACGCCAGCCCCTGATCGCCATGCTGCTGGGCGATGTAGCCGGAGAGCGAAGCCCCAACGGAACGATCGGTATTGCGGATATCAAACCAGAAGGTTTTGCTCTGTTTGTCATCCACATACGCCTGCGCCTGGTTCAGCAGCTGTGCGTTAAGGTCACCCTTATCGAACGGCGGGTTATGCTCGGTGCAGTACACCGCTTTGCCCGGCATCGGTTCAGCCGTTTTCAGCAGGGCAGACAGATCAAGCTTCTGCTGCTTGGCGGTAAACCCGTCCAGCTCTTTCAGCAGGTCGGTACGGCCAATCAAATCAACCAGACGTTTCACGCCCAGTAGCGCCATCAGTTCGCGAGTTTCGCGAGCGATGAACTCAAAGTAGTTGGTCACTTTGAACGGCAGGCCGTGGTAATGGTTCTTACGCAGTTTGTCATCCTGAGTTGCCACGCCGGTTGCGCAGTTGTTCAGGTGGCAAATTCGCAGGTATTTACAACCCAGGGCAACCATTGGCCCGGTACCGAAGCCGAAGCTTTCCGCGCCAAGGATTGCGGCTTTAATGATGTCGAGCCCGGTTTTCAGGCCGCCATCCACCTGCAGGCGAATTTTATGGCGCAGGCCGTTAGCCACCAGAGCCTGCTGGGTTTCCACCAGGCCAAGCTCCCACGGGCAGCCCGCGTATTTCACGGACGACAGCGGGCTTGCACCGGTGCCGCCGTCGTAGCCGGCAATGGTAATCAGGTCGGCATAGGCTTTGGCTACGCCCGTCGCGATGGTACCCACGCCCGGTTCGGAAACCAGCTTCACGGAGATCATCGCCTTCGGGTTAACCTGTTTCAGGTCGAAAATCAGCTGCGCCAGATCCTCGATAGAGTAGATATCGTGGTGAGGCGGAGGTGAAATCAGCGTCACGCCCGGTACGGAGTAGCGCAGCTTGGCGATGTAAGGCGTGACCTTATCACCCGGCAGCTGGCCGCCCTCGCCCGGTTTCGCGCCCTGCGCGACTTTGATCTGGATTACGTCGGCGTTGACCAGATAGGCAGGGGTGACGCCGAAGCGGCCTGAAGCGACCTGCTTGATACGGGACACTTTATTGGTGCCGTAGCGCGCCGGATCTTCGCCGCCTTCGCCGGAGTTAGAGTTACCGCCGATGCTGTTCATCGCTTCGGCCAGGGATTCATGCGCTTCCGGACTCAGGGCACCGATGGACATTGCCGCGGTATCGAAGCGTTTGAACAGCTCGGTTGCTGGCTCAACGTCTTCAATTTTGACGGACTCGTCCTGCGGGTTTAGCGCAAGCATATCGCGCAGCGTGGCGACCGGGCGTTCATTAACCAGCTTCGCATACTGCTGATAGTCGCTGTATTCGCCGCTCTGCACCGCTTTTTGCAGCGTCTGCACCACGTCCGGGTTGTAGGCGTGGTATTCCCCACCGTGAACGAACTTCAGCTGGCCGCCCTGATCCAGCGGTTTACGCACCAGCCAGGCGCGTTTGGACAGATTCAGCAGGTCCTGCTGGAAGTCGCCAAAGCCTGCGCCGCCGATGCGGCTGAC
This sequence comes from Cedecea sp., assembly GCF_036500665.1. Taxonomy (NCBI): domain Bacteria; kingdom Pseudomonadati; phylum Pseudomonadota; class Gammaproteobacteria; order Enterobacterales; family Enterobacteriaceae; genus Cedecea; species Cedecea sp. Next base: position 87,018 of record NZ_DASYBS010000021.1, on the reverse strand, counting down.
CGCACCCTGGAAGCAAAGCTCGGAAACTTCTTTGTGCAGACCGACGGCCTCGAACAGCTTGGAGCAACGGTAAGAGGCGATAGTCGAGATGCCCATTTTGGACATGATCTTGTACAGCCCTTTGTTGATGCCGTTGCGGTAGTTCTGCATCACGATACGGTAGTTTTTGTCGATTGCGCCGTTGTCGACCAGCTTCGCCAGCGTTTCATAGGCTAGGTACGGATAGATAGCGGTCGCGCCGAAGCCCAGCAGCACGGCAAAGTGGTGCGGGTCGCGGGCGCTGGCGGTTTCAACGATGATGTTGGCGTCACAGCGCAGGCTCTTCTCAACAAGGCGAGTCTGGATGGCGCCCACGGCCATCGGAGCAGGCACCGGCAGGCGGTTTTTCGCAATGTTACGGTCGGACAGCACCAGCAATACGGTGCCGTTGCGTACCATGCGTTCAGCTTCGTCGCAGAGCGCCATCACCGTTTCGTGCAGCGATTTCTCGGTCACGTCATAAGTGATGTCGAGCGTATCGGCACGATAATGTTCTTCTTCAAGCGTGGTGAGCTGCTGGAAATCAGACCACAGCAGAATCGGCGATTTGAAGCTCAGGCGATGCGCCTGGCCTTCTGCTTCACAGAAGACGTTCATCTCGCGGCCAATGCTGGTGGCCAGCGACATGACGTGCGCTTCACGCAGCGGATCGATCGGCGGGTTGGTGACCTGCGCGAACTGCTGGCGGAAGTAATCGTAAATAATGCGCGGTTGGCTTGAAAGTACGGCAAATGGGGTGTCATCGCCCATTGAACCGACGGCTTCCTGGCCGTTTTCGCCCAGCACGCGGATCACCGAATCCAGCTCTTCGCTGCTGTAGTTAAACTGCTTCTGGTAGCTGGCAAGCGTATCGTCGTCCAGCTCTCTTGCGCCCACTTTTTCGTCCGGCAGATCTTCAAACGGCACCAGACGGCGAACGTTGTTTTCCATCCATTCTTTATACGGATGGCGGCTTTTCAGCTCTTCATCGGTTTCTGCGGAGTGGAGAATACGGCCAACACGGGTGTCGATAACCATCAGCTCGCCCGGGCCAACGCGGCCTTTCTCAACCACTTCATCCGGCTGGTAGTCCCAGATCCCGACTTCAGAGGCGCAGGTGATGAGCTTGTCTTTGGTGATCACGTAGCGCGCCGGACGCAGGCCGTTACGGTCCAGGTTACAGGCAGCGAAGCGGCCGTCGGACATGACGATTCCCGCCGGGCCGTCCCACGGCTCCATGTGCATGGAGTTAAAGTCGAAGAAGGCGCGCAGCTCCGGATCCATGTTCGGGTTGTTCTGCCAGGCCGGTGGAACCAGCAGACGCATGGCGCGCACGATATCCATCCCGCCCGCCAGCAGCAGCTCAAGCATGTTATCCATGGAACTGGAGTCGGAGCCGGTTTCGTTAACGAACGGCGCGGCGTCGTGCAGATCGGGGATCAGCGGCGTCTGGAATTTATAAGTACGTGCGCGAGCCCACTGGCGGTTACCGGTAATGGTATTGATCTCACCGTTGTGCGCCAGGTAGCGGAACGGCTGAGCCAGCGGCCAGCGCGGTACGGTATTGGTGGAGAAGCGCTGGTGGAACAGGCAAATGGCTGATTCCAGGCGCAGATCCGCCAGGTCCAGGTAGAAGCGCGGCAGGTCAGCCGGCATACACAGACCTTTATAAATATTCACCAGATTAGAAAGACTACAGATATAGAAGTCTTTGTCTTCCTGGATACGTTTTTCGATACGGCGACGGGCGATAAATAGGCGGCGTTCCATATCACGAGGACGCCAGCCCGCCGGGGCGTTAACGAAAATTTGTTCAATACGTGGCAGAGAGGAGAGGGCGATTTCACCGAGCACGTCTTTGTTCAGCGGCACTTCACGCCAGCCAACAATAGACAGCGTTTCGTTTTGCAACTCTTCTTCAACAATGCGGCGGCTGGCGCGAGCAAGCGCGTCATCCTGGCTTAAGAAAATCATGCCAACGGCATAGTTCTTGGCCAAACGCCAATTGCGTTCTTCTGCAACAATGCGGAAGAAACGATCTGGCTTTTGCAGCAGCAAGCCACAGCCGTCGCCGGTTTTACCGTCGGCCAGGATGGCACCGCGGTGCTGCATACGGGCTAGCGCGTGAATAGCGGTACGCACTACCTTGTGGCTAGGTTCGCCTTCTATGTGGGCGATCAGGCCGAAACCACAGTTATCCTTCTCAAGGGATTTATCGTACAACATATCAGTGAACCTCCCCAGGCTCTACGTTACTCCCAACCGTTTGCGCGTGGACGCAGCAAGGGCATGGCGACGGGGTTTGCGCATCATACGCTTGCCTCGCGTGTCGCCCTCTTAATGTCCAACGCATCCGGTGTCACAAGTGTTGAGGACTTGCTTTAGAGGGAATCTCAATTACTGCATAAATATGATGGGCACAGAACCCATCCAGAAAGCTTCCAGCGGATTTCCAAGTTATCGGGAAAGAGCACACAGGTCAAATGGCATTCTTATTTATACATAATTGTACTAAGAGTGGCTTAACGATATGAATAAAATAAGATTTTATGCTTTTTTCCCTGCGGCGGCAGCACGGCTAACGTCGAGCGTTATGTGATCGTCCTCACTGTCCGAAAGCCTCTGAAACTCCAGACCATGCTGGCATGAGTGGTATTGCCAGCACGATATGCTGATTAACCCCCGTGGAGTGCAGCATGACACTGTTTTTCACCGCTCGTCATATTCTTTAAATAAAGGGCAGCATCATAAGGAAAAGTAATCAAGCTTGATGTGAATAGAGTTGCACTTATTTTGAGTTTATATGCAATAGATAAAGCTGCGCCGAAGCGATTGATCCAGGTCATCGCCGGTGCGAGAAGAAAATGGCAGGCTAGGCCCCTTTTTCGGGACGGCCCATCAGATTATGCAGTTACAGAAATTAGTCAATATGTTTGGCGGCGATCTCTCTCGTCGCTATGGGCAAAAGGTCCATAAACTTACGCTGCACGGTGGATTCAGTTGCCCAAATCGCGACGGCACTATCGGGCGGGGCGGCTGCACTTTTTGCAACGTGGCCTCTTTTGCGGACGAAGCCCAGCAGCACAGCTCCATTGCAGAGCAGCTCGCACACCAGGCCAGCCGGGTGAATCGCGCTCAGCGCTATCTTGCCTATTTCCAGGCCTATACCAGCACCTGGGCTGAGGTGCAGGTTTTGCGCTCTATGTACCAGCAGGCGGTCAGCCAGACCAGCATTGTGGGGCTTTGCGTGGGCACCCGGCCTGACTGCGTGCCCGACAGCGTGCTTGACTTGCTGAGCGACTACCACGAGCAGGGCTATGAAGTTTGGCTGGAGCTGGGCTTGCAGACGGCAAATGACAAAACGTTGCATCGAATTAACCGCGGTCATGATTTTGCCTGCTACCAGGAGACAACCCGGCGGGCTCGGGCGCGTGGTTTGAAGGTTTGCAGCCACCTTATCGTCGGCTTGCCTGGCGAAGGCCAGCAGCAATGCATGGACACGCTGGAAAAAGTGGTTGAAACCGGTGTGGATGGCCTGAAGCTGCACCCTCTGCATATTGTTGAAGGCAGTATTATGGCCAAAAGCTGGCGCGCAGGCCGTCTTGAAGAGATTGCGCTGGATGAGTATGTGGCTACGGCCGGAGAAATGATTCGCCATACGCCGCTTGATGTCGTGTTCCATCGTATTTCGGCTAACGCCAGACGGCCTACGCTGCTGGCCCCTTTGTGGTGTGAAAATCGCTGGGCCGCGATGGTGGATATAGACAAGTATTTGCTGGCGCACGGGACGCAGGGTTCCGCGCTGGGAACGCCGTGGGATCTCTCAGTTCTTTCGTAAATCCTGAGTACGAGTCCTTTTTGCGGTATATTTAGCGCATCCACGGCGAAGGAATCGTTCCATGAAGCAAATCCGGTTATTGGCGCAGTATTACGTTGATCTTATGGTGAAGCTGGGGTTAGTCCGCTTCTCCCTGCTGCTGGCCTCCGCGCTGGTCGTGCTGGCTATGGTGGTGCAAATGGCCGTCACCATGCTGCTGCGCGGCCAGGTCGAAAGTATCGACGTTGTCCGTTCTATCTTCTTTGGCTTGTTGATAACGCCGTGGGCGGTTTACTTCCTGTCGGTCGTTGTCGAACAACTTGAAGAGTCCAGGCAGCGGCTGTCGAAGCTGGTGGAGAAACTGGAGGAGATGCGCGAGCGCGATCTTATCCTTAACGTACAGTTGAAGGACAATATTGCCCAGTTAAACCAGGAAATAGCCGACCGTGTAAAAGCGGAAGCTGAACGTCAGACCATGCTTGAGCAGCTCAAAGTTGAGATGCAGGAGCGCGAAGAGACGCAGATCCGGCTTGAGCAACAATCCTCTTTCCTGCGCTCCTTCCTTGATGCTTCCCCCGATCTGGTCTTCTATCGTAATGAAGATAAGGAGTTCTCCGGCTGTAACCGGGCGATGGAACTGCTGACCGGCAAGAGTGAAAAACAGCTGATTCACCTTAAGCCGCAGGACGTTTACTCCGCTGAAGCCGCAGAGAAAGTACTGGAAACGGACGAAAAAGTGTTCCGCCATAATGTTTCTCTGACCTACGAGCAATGGCTGGACTATCCCGACGGGCGCAAGGCCTGCTTCGAAATCCGAAAAGTGCCTTATTACGACCGCGTCGGGAAACGCCACGGGTTGATGGGGTTTGGCCGCGATATTACCGAGCGTAAACGTTATCAGGACGCGCTTGAGCGTGCTAGCCGGGATAAGACGACATTTATCTCAACTATCAGCCATGAGCTGCGTACGCCGCTTAACGGCATTGTCGGGCTCAGCCGGATACTGCTCGATACCGATTTAACCGCCGAGCAAACCAATTATTTGAAAACTATCCATGTTTCCGCCATTACACTCGGCAATATCTTCAACGATATTATTGATATGGATAAGCTTGAGCGTCGCAAGGTACAGCTCGACAACCAGCCGGTAGATTTCACCAGCTTCCTTGCCGACCTTGAGAATCTCTCCGGCCTTCAGGCTCAACAAAAAGGGCTGTCGTTCCTGATGGAGCCGACCCTGCCATTGCCGCACAAAGTCGTGACGGACGGTACGCGCTTGCGCCAGATCTTATGGAATTTGATCAGCAACGCCGTGAAATTTACGCCGAAAGGTGGGTTGGTTACGGTGCGTGTTCGCTATGAGGATGAGAACCGTCTGCGCTTTGAGGTTCAGGATTCCGGAATCGGTATTCCGCTGGATGAGCAGGACAAAATCTTTGCCATGTACTATCAGGTAAAAGACAGCCACGGCGGCAAGCCTGCAACCGGTACCGGCATCGGGCTTGCGGTATCGCGCCGTCTCGCGAAGAGTATGGGTGGAGACATTACCGTGACCAGTAAACCGGGGGAAGGGGCGCTGTTTACCTTAACCGTTTTGGCCCCGAGCGTAGCGGAGGAGGTTGAAGACACCCTGGAAGATGACGATATGCCGCTGCCAGCCCTGCACGTTCTGCTGGTGGAGGATATCGAGCTTAACGTCATTGTGGCACGTTCGGTTCTGGAAAAACTTGGCAACAGCGTAGATGTGGCAATGACCGGGAAAGACGCGCTGGAGATGTTTATTCCGGGCGAATATGACCTTGTGCTGCTTGATATACAACTGCCGGATATGACCGGGCTGGATATCTCTCGCGAACTGAATAAGCGTTTTAGCAAAGATGAGCTGCCGCCGCTGGTGGCGCTGACCGCCAACGTGCTGAAAAACAAGAAAGAGTATCTTGAGGCCGGGATGGACGACGTGCTAAGCAAGCCGCTCGCCGTGCCGGCCTTGATGTCGATGATCCAAAAATTCTGGGATAACCAGATAACGGACAAGGAGCCTGTGGTGACAAAAGTCGATAGTGAAAAGCAGCAAGCGCTGCTCGATATTCCGATGCTTGAACAATATATCGAGCTGGTGGGGCCAAAACTAATTACTGACGGCCTGGCGATGTTTGAAAAAATGATGCCGGGTTATTTAGACGTGCTCGATTCCAATATGACCGCGCGGGATAACAAAGGCGTGGTGGAAGAAGGCCATAAAATTAAAGGCGCGGCCGGTTCAGTTGGTTTACGTCATTTGCAGCAGGTCGCTCAGCAAATTCAGTCTCCGGATTTACCCGCCTGGTCAGATAATGTAGGTGAATGGATCGAGGAGCTGAAACAAGAGTGGCAACATGATGTTAGCGTGTTGAGAGCGTGGGTTGCGGACGCTGGAAAAAAATGACCCCGGCCAGGCCGGGGTGCGCGAATACTGCGCCAACACCAGGGAAAACAGGGTTGCGCCTTTTTTAGCGTTGCGTTATCGAACGGCACAACCAGCAATTCGCAGGCTGTCAGCCATATAAGATAGCAAACCTTAAAATATTTGTTACGTGAATCAGTAAAATGTGTGAAGCATGGCTATCTAATTACCGTAGCTGATACGGATTCAGATCTGACGAAAAGGAGCAATGCAGAATGAAAAGAATAGGCGTAGTACTTAGCGGTTGCGGGGTTTATGACGGCAGCGAGATCCATGAAGCGGTATTAACGCTGCTGGCTCTCTCCCGCGCTGGAGCTGAAGCCGTCTGCTTTGCACCCGATAAATCGCAGTCTGACGTTATCGATCATTTAACCGGCGAGCCGGCTGCGGGGTCTCGCAATGTGCTGCAGGAAGCGGCGCGTATTACCCGCGGCAATATTCAACCTTTGCGCGAGGCCCGTTCCGAAGCGTTGGACGCATTGATTGTGCCGGGTGGTTTTGGCGCGGCTAAAAACCTGAGCACTTTTGCTGCGCAGGGTGCTGAATGCGAGGTCGATACTGATTTACGTCGTCTGGCGCGGGAATGCCACGAACAGGGCAAGCCGCTCGGCTTTATGTGCATAGCTCCGGCGATGCTGCCGAAGATTCTGGATATGCCCCTGCGCCTGACTATCGGCACGGATATCGATACCGCCGAGCTGCTGGAGGCTATGGGGGCAGAACATGTGCCCTGTCCGGTGGATGATATTGTCGTCGATGAAGAACGCAAAGTGGTGACGACGCCTGCCTATATGCTGGCGAATAACATCGCTGAGGCTGCCGCCGGTATCGACAAGCTGGTTGCCCGCGTGATGGAACTTAGCGCATGAGAAAAGGGCGTTTTGCGCCATGGCAGTGGATTAAGCGCTGGTTTCTGAGACTTCTTCTGGTCGTCGTTGGCGTCTGGTTCGTGGGCATTCTGGCCTTCCGTTTTATCCCTGTCCCGTTTTCCGCAGTGATGGTTGAGCGGCAGCTCAGCGCATGGTTTAGCGGCGATTTTGGCTATGTTGCTCATTCTGACTGGGTTTCAATGGATGATATTTCGCCGTGGATGGGGCTTGCTGTGATTGCCTCCGAGGATCAAAAATTTCCTGAACATTGGGGTTTTGATACCGATGCCATAGAGAAAGCGCTCGCGCATAACGAACGCAATGAGAAAAGGGTCCGTGGTGCGTCAACGCTTTCCCAGCAAACCGCGAAGAACCTGTTCTTATGGGATGGGCGAAGCTGGCTGCGTAAAGGTCTGGAAGCTGGCCTGACGGTGGGTATTGAGACGGCCTGGAGCAAGCGGCGTATTCTGAGCGTGTACCTCAACATTGCCGAATTTGGCGAAGGCGTGTTTGGCGTTGAAGAAGCCTCGCGGCGCTATTTCAACAAACCCGCAAGCCGCCTGACGCCAGCCGAAGCTGCACTGCTGGCGGCCGTACTGCCTAACCCGATTCGTTTTAAAGCCAGTGCGCCTTCAGGGTATATACGCCAGCGTCAGCAGTGGATTTTGCGGCAGATGCGCCAGCTGGGCGGGGAATCTTTCCTCGAGCAGCACAATTTAAATTAGGCTACCGTTGACTCGTCGCGGTAGCTCCCGGCGCACCCTCTGTGCCGCCTGTCCGGCAAGGTAAAATGCAATGATGATGACCTCCTGCCTTAGAGAAGATACCGCCCGTCAAATTGTCCAGCGCACGATGAACATCATCGACCATTCGGTGAATGTGATGAGCGAGCAGGGCGTAATTATTGCCTCCGGCGATCCTCTTCGTCTGCACCAGCGCCACGAAGGTGCGATTCTGGCGCTCACGGAAAACCGGACAGTAATCATCGATGAAGCCTCCGCGCGCCACCTTAAAGGGGTAAAGCCCGGAATTAATCTGCCCATAGTTTTTCGTCAGCAGATTGTGGGCGTGGTCGGTATTTCCGGTGAGCCGGAGAAAGTACAGGCTTACGCTGAGCTGGTAAAAATGGCTGCCGAGTTGATTCTGGAGCAGGCGGAAATGCTCGAGCAAAATCAGTGGGAAAAGCGTTACCGGGAGCAGTTGGCCGCACAGATTATTTCCGGGCAGCAAAGTCTGGCCGATCTGCGTCCGATGGCAAGCGGCCTTGGAGTGGATCTTGAGCTGCCGCGCGTTGCGTTGATGATCAACTTTTCATCTCAGCAAGCCCTGCGCCAGCGTGAGCTGCTGGAACGCCTTAGTAACCACGACAGCCAGGCGCTGGTCACGCCATTCGGTTTTGAACAAATAGCGATGCTGTTGCCGCTGGGTGGCGGGCGAAGCGAGGAACGCCAGGCATTGCTGAAAAAAATGCTGCGTAAGCTTCATTCACAGCTGCTGGCGCATTTTGACGTCACCCTTTCAGTCGGCGGTTTGTTCGACGGTAACGATGCGTTACGGCGCTCCTGGCTTAGCGCCGTGGCGCTGCACGAGATGGCTTCACGCCAAAAAATAGGGCAGTCGACGCTGTATTATCAGGAGCTTTTATTGCCTGTACTGCTAAATGGGCTTTCCGGAAGCTGGCAGGCGGACGAGATGGGGCGGGCGTGGCAGACGCTTTGCGCGGCGGACACTAAAGGCGTTCTGCGCCGCACGCTACGCTGCTATTTTGAACAGAATTGTGATCTGTCTCAAACGACGAAATTACTGCATATCCACGTGAATACCTTGCGCTATCGTCTTAGCAAAATAGAGTCGATAACAGCATTAAATATTAATAAGTTAGACTCAATTCTTCAGCTGTTTATCGGCATGCAGCTCAGTGATTGATTTGTAGCAATCTACAAAAAAGAGCTTCTTTCAACGCTCGCCTTCTGGCGTTTCGTCTCAAGCTATTCACCGCCCGCCCAAGGTAATGTCCCGTCCGTACCCATTCGATCTCCCTAAAAAAATCAAAACAGGAGTGATATATGACCACGGTTTCGGCTCTGGGCGCCCTGGTGGCGCTGGTTGTCTCTATTGTGCTTATTTTACGCAAGGTTCCACCTGCCTACGGCATGATTGCTGGCGCGCTGGCGGGCGGTTTGGTAGGCGGGGCGGACTTAGTCCAGACAATTTCATTGATGATTACCGGGGCGCAGGGCATTACCAACGCGGTGCTGCGCATTCTTGGGGCGGGCATACTGGCTGGCGTACTGATTGAGTCCGGTGCCGCCAACACGATTGCCGAAACTATCGTACGCAGGGTTGGAGAGAAACGTGCTCTGTTCGCTCTGGCGGTGGCCACGATGCTACTGACCGCCGTCGGCGTGTTTATCGATGTGGCGGTAATAACCGTTTCACCTATTGCGCTTGCAATAGCCCATCGGGCGGATATTTCGAAAATGGCTATTCTGCTGGCGATGATCGGCGGCGGAAAGGCCGGTAACGTCATGTCACCTAACCCCAATACAATCGCGGCGGCTGACGCTTTCCATGTGCCTCTTACCGATTTGATGCTGGCTGGCGTAGTGCCGGGGTTATTTGGTCTGGTGCTGGCCTATTTTCTGGCAAAACGGCTGAAGCATCGTGGCTCCAAAGTGGACATCAATGAGCTGGTTGCGGTGAAAACAGATAAAGCTTTACCGGCCTTCGGGGCGGCAATAGCGGCACCGCTGGTGGCTATTTTTCTACTGGCGCTGCGCCCGGTCGCTGGCATCGCCATTGACCCGTTGGTCGCGCTGCCGATAGGCGGTCTGTTTGGGTCTATAGTGATGGGGCAATGGCGGCAGACAAACCATTATATGGTGTCTGGGCTGGCTCGTATGTCTCCGGTGGCGATTATGCTGCTGGGAACCGGGACGCTGGCCGGGATTATCGCCAACTCCGGGCTGAAGGATGTTTTGATTAGCGGCTTAACGGCTTCGGGAATGCCATCTTATCTGCTGGCTCCTTTCTCCGGCGCGCTGATGTCGATGGCTACCGCATCAACGACTGCCGGGACCGCGGTAGCTTCAGCAGTGTTTAGCTCAACGCTTGTCGATATGGGGATTTCCGCGCTGGCCGGTGCAGCAATGATTCATGCCGGGGCGACGGTGCTGGACCACATGCCTCACGGCAGTTTTTTCCACGCCACCGGTGGCAGCGTCAATATGCAGGTTCACGAACGCTTAAAGCTGCTTCCCTATGAAACGGCCGTTGGCCTGGCGATCGCTTTTGTGTCGACCCTGATGTTTGGCGTATTTAATTTAGCGGGTTAATGAGGTAGTCATGAAAATTGTTATTGCCCCCGATTCTTTTAAAGAAAGCCTGACCGCGATGCAGGTCGCCGAGGCTATTGAACAAGGTTTTCGCGAAATTTATCCGCATGCTGACTATATCAAGCTGCCGATGGCCGACGGCGGCGAAGGCACCGTGGAGTCGATGGTGGCGGCCACAGGGGGGAAAATCATCCCGGTAACGGTCACCGGCCCTCTTGGGCTGCCCGTTGATGCTTTCTTCGGGCTGTCGGGAGACGGTGATACGGCCATTATCGAGATGGCGGCGGCCTCAGGGCTTCATCTGGTGCCGTCAGAAAAACGTAATCCGTTGCTGACCGGGACCTTTGGCACCGGGGAACTCATTCTTGCCGCGCTCGACCACGGGGCGCGTAAAATCATTATTGGCATCGGCGGCAGCGCGACAAACGACGGCGGGGCGGGAATGATGCAGGCGCTGGGGGCCGAATTACGTGACGAGGAGGGTAATGACATTGGCACTGGCGGTGCGGCGCTGGCTGAGCTGTCAGAACTTGATCTCAGTCTGCTAGATGCTCGCCTTGCTGAGTGCGATATTCTGGTTGCCTGCGATGTGGATAACCCACTTTGCGGTGAGGATGGTGCATCAGCGGTCTTTGGCCCGCAGAAAGGGGCCACACCTCAGCAGGTAACGCTGCTTGATGCCGCGCTGAGGCATTACGGCGAGCAGATCGAGCAAGCAAGCGGTAGCGCTGTCATTAACGTTGCAGGAGCAGGTGCAGCAGGCGGAATGGGGGCATCGTTGTTCGGCTTGCTCAATGCCCGGCTGCGGCCCGGCGTGGAGATCGTCACCGAAGCCCTGCATCTTGATGAGGCCGTCCGGGATGCTGACCTTGTTATCACGGGGGAAGGCCGCATCGATAGCCAGACGATCCACGGGAAAACGCCCATAGGTGTTGCGAGAGTGGCTAAGCGTTTTAATGTACCGGTGATTGCGCTGGCGGGGGGGATGACGACTGATTACGGTGTGGTACATCAGCACGGCCTGGATGCGGTATTCTCGGTACTGAACCGGGTTCAGACGCTGCCCGAGGCGCTGGAGTATGCCAGGGAAAATCTTTGCGTGACGGCGCGTAACGTTGCCACGGTATGGAAAATAGGGCGCGGTTAATACCGCGCGTGCAACGTATTTAGTCTTCGTCAAACCCGGCGTTGAACAGAGCAATCACGGCCGCAAGTGCCTGCTCTTCTTCCGGGCCTGTTACTTCAATCTCAATATGGCCGCCCTTGGCGGAGTCCAGCATCAGTAGCGCGATTACGCTGCTGGCTTCTGCCTCGGTGCCTGCTTCGTTTCGCAGCATCACTTCTGCATCAAAACTCTGTACCAGCTCAAACAGTTTCATGGCCGGACGAGCGTGCATGCCCAGTTTGTTGGTTATCTCAACGGTCTGCTTTACGGTCATGTTTTACGTTTTTCCAGCGTGCGGTGACGGGACTGGACGTTCTTGCCGCGTGAACGGAAGTAGTCGGCCAGTTGCTCAGCAATATAAACCGAACGGTGCTTACCCCCGGTACAGCCAATCGCCACGGTCAGGTAGCTACGGTTGTTGGTTTCCAGCATGGGTAACCATAACTCAAGATAGCTGCGAGTCTGGTAGATAAAATTGTGTACTTCTGTGTGCCGGTCGAGGAAGGCGGCAACCGGGCGATCCAGACCTGTCATTGGGCGCAATTTGGGATCCCAGTGCGGGTTTGGCAGAAAGCGTACATCGAAGACGTAATCGGCATCGATAGGAATACCGTGTTTGAACCCGAAGGATTCGAACACCATCGTCAATTCACGCTCGCGTTTGCCCAGCAGACGAGTACGCAGCATTTCAGCCAGCTCATGTACCGACATTTCTGAGGTATCTATGATCAAGTCCGCGCGGGACTTCAGCGGCTCGAGCAGATCGCTTTCTTCGTCAATCGCGCTTTCCAGCGAAAGATTTTTGCTGGAGAGCGGGTGAAGGCGTCGTGTATCGCTATAGCGACGAATTAACGTGTTACGATCGGCATCGAGGAACAATAATTGCGGCGAGAAAGCATCCGGCAGATTGTCCATCGCCTGCTCGAAGATTTCCGGTGACTCCGGCATATTGCGCACGTCAATGCTAACCGCTGCGGAAATCTGTCGATCGGCAAGCGTTTTCGCCAGCTCAGGTAACAGAACCACCGGCAGATTATCTACGCAGTAGAATCCCATATCTTCCAGTGCGCGCAAGGCTACAGACTTCCCTGAACCTGAGCGGCCGCTGACAATCATCAGCACCATATAATCATTCCCCCGATTTATCTGTCTGCGACATCAAACGCGACGATTATTCGTTTTCGCTGCTGTTATCGACTTCTGTTTCAGTAATTATCTGGTAGAGCTCTTCGTCGCTGTTGGCAGCGCGCAGGCGACGGCAAATGGTTTTATCCGCCAGACGTTTCGCCACCAGGGACAGCGTGTGGAGGTGGGTCTTTGTCTGGTCAGCGGGCACCAGTAACGCAAATAACAAATCGACGGGCTGATTGTCGATGGCGTCAAAAGCGATGGGCGTTTCCAGTTGGATAAAGACGCCAACGGCGCGCAGCGTATCTTCCTCAAGCTTACCGTGGGGAATGGCGATGCCGTTACCAATACCGGTACTGCCCATGCGTTCGCGGGTGAGTACGGCTTCGAAAACGACCTGTGGCGGCAGGCCAAGCTGTTTGGCTGCCAGTTCGCTGATAATTTCCAGCGCACGTTTTTTACTCTGGCAGTGGACGCCACTGCGAGTACATTCCTGGTTAAGGACATTGCTCAGTTGTAGAGCGGAATCGTTGTTCATCATAAGTTCACCTAAGCACTTTTTGTGCAAACGGCCCGCTACTTAAGCAGCGGGCCGGCCATATGCACATCGGATGCCCGGATTATCAGTGTTGTTTTAGTTTATCTTTGTGTTTCGTTAACTGTCGGGCCAGTTTATCAATCAGACCGTCAATCGCGGCATACATGTCCTGGCCTTCGGCGCTGGCATGCAGTTCTCCACCGTTCACATGCAGCGTAGCATCCGCTGTATGGGTAACTTTTTCCACCTTTAATACAATATAGACCTGGTTGATTCTTTCGAAGTACTGCTCCAGTTTGGCAAATTTCGAGTTTAAAAATTCACGTAGTGCATCCGTGATCTCGACGTTTTGTCCTGTAATGTTGAGCTGCATAGTGTCTTCCTTATCGGTGAAGTCACACCAGCTGCTTGCGCTGGTTTGACGGTGGAATGGATAAAGACTCTCGGTACTTCGCAACTGTGCGGCGTGCCACCATAATACCTTGATCCGACAGCATTGAGGTTAACTTACTGTCGCTCAGCGGTTTGGCTGGGTTTTCCGCAGCAATTAACTTCTTCACCAGGGCCCGAATTGCCGTGGAGGAGGCTTCGCCGCCGCCCTCGGTATTGACGTGACTGGAGAAGAAATACTTCAATTCAAAAATGCCGCGCGGGCTATGCAAATATTTTTGAGTGGTCACCCTTGAGATGGTCGACTCATGCATATCCACCGCCTGAGCAATATCTGCCAGCACCATCGGCTTCATATGCTCTTCACCGTGCTCGAAGAAAGCCTGCTGCTGTTCGACGATGCACCGGCTAACGCGCAATAACGTATCATTGCGGCTTTCCAGACTTTTAATCAACCATTTCGCTTCCTGCAGGTTACTGCGAATAAACTGCGAGTCGCTGTCATTGCGCGTATTGCCACTCATTGCCGCGTATTGTTGGTTGATTTTGAGGCGAGGAATGCTGTCAGCGTTAAGCTCTACGGTCCAGCGTGCCAGGTGTTTGCGAACCAGTACATCAGGGATGACATATTCAGGCTCGCCGGTTTGAATCGACTGGCCGGGGCGTGGGTCGAGGGACTGAATCAGGCACATGGCCTCTTTCAGGGCGTCCTCTTTGATGCGCGTGACCCGCATTAGCGAACGGAAATCATGATTCGCCAGCAGATCTAAGTGATCGCTAACGATAAGCCTGGCCTCCGCCAGCCAGGGCGTTTCTTTGGCGTATTGAGAAAGCTGGATGAGCAGGCAGTCACGTAAATCTCTTGCTGCGACCCCGACAGGATCGAAGCGTTGAATACGTTTAAGCACGGCTTCGACTTCATCAAGACTGACATCGTCGTGGCCAAGGCTCTCCAGTATATCTTCCAGCGGGACGGTGAGGTACCCGGTTTCATCAACCGCATCGACTATTGAGGTCGCAATAGCGGCATCCGTGTCGGAAAACGGCGTGAGCTCAACCTGCCACATCAGATAGTCCTGAAGAGACTGGGTTGTTTCACCCTGGTAGATAGGAAGTTCGTCGTCGAGGTAGTCGGTACCTGTTCCGGAAGGTGTTCCGGCGGTGTAGATTTCATCCCAGCTGGCATCGAGCGGCAGCTCATCGGGCATCTCTTTCTGCTCGAGGGCTTCACGGGTATCCATGGCTTCGCTCTCAGGCATTTCCTGAGTGTCAATCTCATCATGCAGGTCGGTTTGCTCAAGCAATGGATTGCTGTCCAGTGCCTGCTGGAGTTCTTGCTGAAGCTCTAACGTCGAGAGCTGCAACAGGCGGATAGCCTGCTGTAGCTGGGGCGTCATAGCAAGTTGTTGGCTAAGCCGTAATTGCAAACCTTGCTTCATGTTCAGAGCAAACTTCCTCAAATAAGTCGTGTAAGACTTCCCACCCTATCAGAGTCTGAACTCTTCGCCCAGATAGACTCGCTTAACTTGCTCGTCTTCAAGGATTTCTTCCGGCGTACCGTGGGCAATCAGATGCCCCTGGCTAACGATATAGGCGCGTTCACAGACGGCCAGCGTTTCGCGGACGTTATGGTCGGTAATCAACACGCCGAGGCCGCTGTCGCGCAGGTGCTCAATGATGCGTTTGATATCAATAACAGAAATCGGATCAACCCCGGCAAAGGGTTCATCCAGCAAAATGAATTTTGGGTTAGCTGCCAGCGCACGTGCGATTTCAACACGGCGGCGCTCCCCGCCGGACAGAGACTGCCCGAGGTTATTGCGCAAGTGCGAGATATGAAATTCTTCCATCAGCTCGTTAGCGCGGTCTTCTCGCTGCTCCGAGGTCAGATCATCGCGGATCTGCAACACCGCCATGAGGTTATCAAACACGCTCAGGCGCCGGAAAATTGATGCCTCTTGCGGCAGGTAGCCTATGCCGCGGCGGGCACGAGCATGCAGAGGAAGCAGACTGATGTCTTCTTCATCAATGATGATATTCCCCGCATCACGAGGCACGATGCCAACCACCATGTAAAAGGTGGTGGTTTTACCGGCACCGTTCGGCCCAAGTAGCCCAACGATTTCACCTGACTTAACGGTCAGGCTGACGTCTTCGACTACGCGGCGGCCTTTGTATGCCTTGGCCAGGTTTTTCGCAATTAAAGTTGCCATAACGAATTAGTTACTCTTTTTCTGTGCCGGTTGCTGGCCGTTTTTGTTCTGCAACTGAGACGGCACCAGTATGGTGGTGACGCGTTTGCCTTTCTCACTAAACGCCTGCATTTTTTGCTCTTTCACCAGGTACGTAATTTTGTCGCCGGTGATGTTGCTGTCTAACTGCTCAAGATAAGCGTTACCGGTCAGCACCACGAAGTCATTGGCCAATTCATAATGCATGGTTGAGGCGTGGCCTTTTACCGGTTTACCGCTGTCCTGCATTTGGTAGAAGGTAGCAGGATTACCATAGCCATCGATCACCTCTTTGCCCTGCTCACCGCCGGGACGGGTGACGACAACTTTATCGGCGTTGATTTTGATACTGCCCTGCGTCACAACGACGTTACCGGTGAAGGTGACAACGTTACCTTGCATATCAAGGGATTGCTGGTCAGATTCGATATGGATCGGTTGATCGGTGTCACCGGTCAGTGCCCAGGCAGACCAGGGGGCGGCAAAAAGCGTACCAAGCAGAACAAGTTTAAGGCTGAGTTTGTTTATTCTGGATTTCATAAGAGGTTTTAACCTTTTCAATCAGCTGTGCAGTTTGGCTGCGTAAGTTGCCACGCATTTTCAGGCCACTGGAGTTAAATGTAGTGCCGTAAAGGGTGACCAGATCGTCAGAAGCAACATCCTGAGTGATCAAATTCACCTGAGCATTGTCCGTCGTAATTTTGCGTAACTGCGAATCAGGTGTTAGGGCGGTTACCACGACGTTACCGTATAAATAGAGCATTCTGTCATTGGTCAGTTTGGCGCGATCTGCGTGAATTTCCCAGGTAGCGACTTTATTTTCATCGTACTGGGTCATCACGGGCTTGGTGAACCAGGAAATAGCCGTTTCCGAGAAGTATTCAACGTGCTGGGCGATCAGTTTATAGTTCAGCGCGCCCTCTGGGTTGTACACGACCGTTGTGGAAAACTCACTTTGATAAGTCGGAGTATCGCTGTTGACGGTGACTTTGGGCTCATCTTTATCCGTCAGATTCAGACCGATCAACACTAATGCTGCTATGGCGAGCAGGAAAATAATCCAACGTCTGGTCTTACTCATATGGATTGTCCTTTGGCCTCGTCGAGCTTGCCTTGTGCCATCAATAACAGATCGCAGATTTCCCGCACCGCGCCCCGGCCACCGCTGATTCGGGTCACGTAGTCCGCTTTTGGCGTCAGTAACGGATGCGCGTCGGCAACGGCAACACTTAAGCCTACCTGTTCCATCACCGGCCAGTCGATCAGGTCATCGCCGATATAGGCTACCTGGGCCGGAGAAAGCCCGACCTTTGACAGCAGATCGTGAAACGCGATCTGTTTATCGGACTGCCCCTGATAGAGGTGCGTTATGCCCAACGTTTCGCAGCGATCTTCCAGTAATTTTGCTTTCCTTCCAGTAATAATAGCGACTTCAATTCCGGAGGTCAGGGCGCAGCGAATCCCATAGCCATCTCGCACGCTGAAGGCTTTTAGCTCTTCGCCGCTGTTGCCCATGTAAATCAGGCCGTCAGACATTACGCCATCGACGTCCAGAATGAGCAGGCGAATCTCTTTCGCCTGCTCTATGACCTGCGCGCTTACCGGTCCATAGCAGGTATTCAGCAACGCATCACTGTTACTCATTAAGGCTAATCCTTTGTTAAACTACGCCTGCGCGCAGCATGTCATGCATATGTACCACACCCAGCAGTTGGTCGCCATCTGCGACCAGGACCGAGGTGATATGGCGCGATTGCATCAGATTCAATGCATCCACCGCCAGGGTTCCAGGACGTACGCGAATGCCGCCAGCGGTCATTACATCGGCAATCCGTAGCGTATTTAAATCGGCACCCATATCGAACACGCGACGTAGGTCGCCGTCAGTAAAGATGCCTTCAATTTTCATCAGGTCGTTACAAATGACCGTCATCCCCATATTCTTGCGGGTAATTTCCAGCAGCGCATCGCGCAGAGAAGCCTCTTTGCTCACGTGTGGAATGTCGTCGCCAGCGTGCATAATATCGTTTACACGCAGCAGTAGCTTACGACCCAGTGCGCCGCCTGGATGAGACAGTGCAAAGTCTTCTGCTGTAAATCCGCGGGCTTTCAGTAACGCAACGGCCAGCGCGTCTCCCATCACCAACGTTGCCGTGGTGCTGGTAGTGGGGGCCAGGCCTAACGGGCAAGCCTCCTGTGGCACTTTTATACACAGGTGGATGTCCGCTGCACGGCCCATTGAGCTTTCCGGACGGGCCGTCATGCAGATCAACGGTACCTGTAGACGTTTTAAGACCGGGATGAGCGCCAGAATTTCATTCGACTCACCGGAATTAGAGATTGCAATCACGATATCCTGAGCCGTAACCATGCCAAGATCGCCGTGACTGGCCTCTCCTGGGTGGACAAAGAACGCCGGCGTACCGGTACTGGCAAACGTTGCCGCCATTTTCTTACCGATATGGCCCGATTTTCCCATACCCATCACGACAACTTTGCCCGGGCAGTAGAATATCCTCTCGCAGGCTTGTGAAAAATCGTCGTTGATGTACTGGTCGAGCTGAGCCAGGCCTTCACGTTCAATATTGAGCACGTCTTTGCCCGCTTGTTGAAAGTCAAAACCCGGCGCGAAATCTATATGAGACATAATTCCCGTTTCCATTTTATCCGACGACAGGTGGTGCAACGAACCACAGCACCACGATCCATACGATAAATCCACATGTTAACAGAGCGCCCGCGAGCTTGCCGATTTGGCGTGGTTTGCGCCAGCAGAGCACGGCAAAAACAGCACTTACCGCTAACATCAGCCAATAATCCCGGGCAAAAGCCAGTGTGTCCAGGCTACCGGGCGCCGCCAGTGCAGGGATCCCGAGCACAAACACAATGTTAAAAATATTCGAACCGATGATATTGCCAATTGCGATGTCATCTTCGCCTTTACGCGCCCCGGCAATGGCCGTCGCCAACTCCGGCAGGCTGGTCCCTACGGCGATAATCGTTAACCCGATCACCAGCTCACTTACGCCGAAATAGTGGGCGAGAACCGATGCGTTATCGATGACCATCCGCGTCGCCATTGGCATAATAACCAGCGCAACGCCAAGCCATAAAAACGCGACGGACAGGTTGCCTTCCTGAGGCAGTTCAGCCAGTTGCTCCCGCGTAAGGCTATCAACACCCTGGCGCTCGGCGAGGCGGCCTATTCTAATGATAAACAGTAGATATAACACCGCCATTGTTAGCAGTACGATGCCCTCTGTTTGTGTCAGTTCACCGTCATATAAAAACAGGCCAGCGGCGGCACTTACTGCCAACATTAGAGGTAATTCGCGGCGCAGAATATCGGAATTGACGGTAAATGGGTGCAGCAGTGCGGCGAGCCCAAGGATCAGCATAATATTAGTAATATTAGAGCCAATGGCGGTGCCGACGGCTAAATCCATCTGGCCATTCAGTGCTGAAGCGCTGGCGATGATGATTTCAGGAAGCGAGGTGCCGATACTGACTACCGTCATGCCTATAATTAGCGGCGGGATGCCGATGCTACGGCACAGGATCGCCGCAGCGAAAACTAAACGGTCGGCGCCATAGACCACCAGAAGCAAACCAATAATTAATAGCGCCGTAGCTAACAGCATGAAAAATCCTTTCTTAGGGTATAATCGCCGATCCTGGGGGCCTGAAGGTTCCTGCAAAGCGAAGCGCTGCCTGAACCTGGCGATAAGTCTTAATTCTGACTTTATGCGGCGGAAAAGTAAAACAAATGCCAGCTTTCGCTAACCCGGACAGGTAATATTCTGTAAAAATGTTGGGTTTTAGCATCCGTTTAAGGCCATGCTTGCCGACAAACCTTAAAAAGGAAGGGCGATGAGTCAGACTGAAGCGAACCTGGTGGAGATCCGCGGGATGAGTTTTTCCCGAGGTGAACGCCAGATCTTCGAGAATATTTCCCTGACCGTACCACGTGGCAAAATAACGGCGATCATGGGGCCATCGGGAATCGGTAAGACTACGCTGCTAAAGCTTATTGGTGGGCAGATCCAGCCGGATTGTGGTGAAATCCTGTTTGACGGTGAGAATGTGCCAACCATGTCACGCTCACGGCTTTTTACCGTTCGTAAGCGTATGAGCATGCTGTTCCAGTCAGGTGCCCTGTTCACCGATCTCAATGTGTTCGAAAACGTGGCTTATCCGCTACGCGAGCATCGGCAGCTACCGGAGCCTTTGTTACACAGCACGGTAATGATGAAGCTGGAAGCCGTTGGGCTTCGCGGTGCCGCTAAACTGATGCCTTCTGAACTGTCCGGAGGGATGGCTCGGCGCGCTGCTCTGGCTCGTGCCATTGCGCTTGAGCCAGACCTCATTATGTTTGATGAACCTTTTGTTGGTCAGGATCCCATCACCATGGGTGTGCTGGTTAAGCTCATTTCTGAGTTAAACAGCTCGCTTGGCGTAACCTGCATTGTGGTATCACATGACGTTCCTGAAGTGTTAAGCATCGCGGATTACGCTTATATTGCTGCCGATCAACACATTGTTGCACACGGTAGCCCGGCGGAGCTGAGAGAAAATCACGACCCACGCGTTCGACAATTCCTGGACGGGATTGCTGACGGCCCGGTGCCGTTCCGCTATCCAGCCGGCGATTATCAACAAGATTTGTTATCTGGAACGAGGAGCTAAACTGCTCATGCTGCTAAATGCACTGGCCTCTTTCGGGCGACGTGGGATAAAAACCTGCGCTTCGTTTGGACGGGCCGGATTGATGTTATTCAACGCGCTGGTAGGGAAACCGGAGTTTCGCAAGCATGCGCCGTTGCTGGTGCGTCAGCTTTATAACGTCGGCGTATTGTCGATGCTGATCATCATGGTTTCGGGTCTGTTCATTGGTATGGTGCTTGGCCTGCAGGGTTATCTGGTTCTGACGACCTATAGTGCTGAGTCGAGTCTCGGTATGCTGGTAGCGCTCTCCCTGCTACGTGAACTTGGCCCAGTGGTTGCCGCGCTGCTTTTTGCCGGACGTGCCGGTTCTGCATTAACCGCTGAAATTGGCCTGATGCGAGCTACCGAGCAGCTTTCCAGCATGGAAATGATGGCCGTTGACCCGCTGCGTCGTGTTGTGTCGCCACGTTTTTGGGCCGGTGTGATTTCTTTGCCGTTACTCACGCTTATTTTCGTTGCCGTGGGGGTTTGGGGCGGCGCGCTGGTTGGCGTTAACTGGAAAGGCATCGATGCCGGTTTCTTCTGGTCAGCGATGCAAAATGCTGTTTCCTGGCGCCTTGATTTAGTTAATTGCGTCATTAAAAGCGTAGTTTTCGCCATTACCGTAACGTGGATTGCGTTATTCAACGGGTACGACGCGATTCCGACGTCCGCAGGGATTAGCCGGGCAACCACACGCACCGTTGTGCACGCTTCTCTGGCCGTTCTCGGCCTCGATTTTGTGCTGACAGCACTGATGTTTGGGAATTGAGTTCATGCAAACAAAGAAATTTGAAGTCTGGGTTGGTGCTTTTCTGCTGGTAGCGCTGGTCGCCATTATCTTCCTCTGCCTGAAAGTGGCTAACGTCACTTCCCTGCGCAGCGAGCCGACCTATCGGGTATACGCAGTATTCGACAATATCGGTGGCCTTAAAGTCAGTTCACCGGTTCGCCTCGGTGGCGTAGTGATTGGCCGTGTTGATGACATCGCCCTGGATCCAAAAACTTATCTGCCGCGCGTGACGCTGGACATTGAGCAGCGTTACAACCAGATCCCGGATACCAGTTCCCTGGCGATTCGTACCTCTGGTCTGCTGGGCGAGCAGTATATCGCCTTGAATCTGGGCTTTGACGATCCGGAACTGGGGTCATCTATGCTTAAAGAGGGCAGTACGATCCAGGATACGAAATCTGCTCTGGTACTTGAGGATCTGATTGGTCAGTTCCTGTATAAGAGCGGCAACGGTGACAATAAGAATTCAGGCGATGCCGATGCACATCCAGCGGGTCATACTGATGCCGCGCCGCAGTCGGGCACCACGAATTAATTTAAGAGGAACGAGTAATGTTTAAGCGTCTTATGATGGTTGCCATGCTGGTGATTGCTCCCTTTGCTATGGCGGCAGATCAAACCAATCCTTACAAATTGATGAATGAGGCGGCACAGAAAACCTTTGACCGCCTGAAGAATGAGCAGCCCAAAATTCGGCAGAACCCAAATTACCTGCGCGATATCGTAGGGCAGGAGCTGCTGCCTTACGTTCAGGTGAAGTATGCCGGTGCCCTTGTACTGGGTCGTTACTACAAAGACGCGACACCTGCACAGCGTGATGCTTATTTCAAAGCTTTCGAAGAGTATCTGAAGCAGGCATATGGGCAGGCGCTGGCGATGTATCACGGTCAGACTTATCAAATTGCGCCCGAGCAGCCGCTGGGCAGCGCTGACATTGTTGCGATCCGCGTGACCATCATCGATCCGAACGGTCGCCCACCGGTTCGTCTTGATTTCCAGTGGCGTAAAAACAGCCAGACCGGTAACTGGCAGGCTTACGATATGATCGCGGAAGGGATCAGTATGATCACCACGAAACAGAATGAGTGGAGTGACCTGCTGCGTACCAAAGGGATTGATGGCCTGACCGCACAGCTGCAGTCGATTTCGAAGCAGCCGATTACCCTGGACAGTAAAAAGTAATGGCGGAAGAACTGAGCTGGAAGCAGGAAGGCGCTATCTTGCATCTTTTCGGGGAGCTTGACGGCGAAACCGTTCAACTGCTCTGGCAGCAGCGCGAGAAAATAGTCGCCGGCATCACAACTTTTGAGCTCAGTGGCTTAACACGCGTTGATACCGCCGGGCTGGCCTTGCTGATCCACCTGATTGCTATCGCCAGTCGTAAGGGGAGTGAGGTTAGCCTGCTGGGCGCAAGTGAGAATTTACGCACGCTTGCCCAACTCTACAATCTGCCAGAGACGCTGTTGCCACATTTGGCAGGCTAATGTTTTCAGCACGTTACTTTCATAGCCCTCGAACGGTTAAGTTCCGGGGCTTTTTGCTTATTTAAGCGGGCGCCACTTTCCTCTAAGATGTGTGGCTTATTGACTCATTCATTAATCGACGAATAGATACCCATGGAAAATCATGAAATTCAGACAGTGCTGATGAACGCGCTGCCCCTCCAGGAAGTCCACGTCTCGGGCGATGGCAGCCACTTTCAGGTGATAGCGGTGGGTGAGTTATTCGCCGAGTTAAGTCGCGTTAAGAAACAGCAAACGGTTTATGCACCGCTGATGGAGTTCATCGCCGACAACCGCATGCACGCTGTCTCTATTAAGACCTATACCCCGGACGAGTGGGCGCGCGACCGCAAACTAAATGGTTTTTGAATCATCGGCTCTGGCTGGTGAGAACAATTTGAATTTAAAAGAGAGCAGTTTCAATGGATAAATTTCGTGTGCAGGGGCCCACTCGCCTGAGTGGTGAAGTGACAATTTCAGGGGCTAAAAACGCCGCGCTGCCGATCCTCTTTGCTGCCCTTCTGGCGGAAGAGCCTGTAGAGATTCAGAACGTTCCAAAGCTGAAAGACATTGATACCACTATGAAGCTGTTGAGCCAGCTGGGTACCAAAGTTGAACGTAATGGTTCCGTCTATATTGACGCCAGCGGCGTGAATATCTTCTGTGCGCCGTACGATCTGGTAAAAACCATGCGTGCCTCCATCTGGGCGCTGGGGCCGCTGGTTGCGCGCTTCGGACAAGGGCAGGTTTCTTTGCCAGGCGGTTGTGCTATCGGCGCACGCCCTGTTGACCTGCATATCACCGGCCTTGAACAGCTGGGCGCGGAAATTAAGCTGGAAGAAGGTTACGTTAAAGCTTCAGTAAACGGCCGCCTAAAAGGGGCTCATATT
Source organism: Cedecea sp. (assembly GCF_036500665.1). Classification (NCBI taxonomy): domain Bacteria; kingdom Pseudomonadati; phylum Pseudomonadota; class Gammaproteobacteria; order Enterobacterales; family Enterobacteriaceae; genus Cedecea; species Cedecea sp. The sequence continues at coordinate 63,195 of NZ_DASYBS010000021.1, read as the reverse complement.
GTGATGGATAAGGTAAGCGTAGGCGCGACCGTTACCATCATGAGCGCTGCAACGCTGGCTGAAGGCACAACCATTATTGAGAACGCGGCCCGCGAGCCAGAAATTGTTGATACGGCTAACTTCCTCAACACGCTGGGTGCGAAAATCAGCGGCGCAGGTTCCGATCGTATTACCATCGAAGGCGTTTCTCGCCTGGGCGGCGGCGTGTACCGCGTTCTGCCTGACCGTATTGAAACCGGGACCTTCCTGGTGGCAGCGGCTATCTCCGGTGGAAAAATTCTCTGCCGAAATGCACAGCCGGACACATTAGATGCGGTGCTGGCAAAACTGCGTGAAGCCGGGGCTGATGTTGAAACCGGTGAAGACTGGATAAGCCTGGATATGCACGGCAAGCGGCCGAAAGGTGTAACGGTGCGTACTGCTCCACACCCGGGCTTCCCAACCGATATGCAGGCACAATTCACCCTGCTGAACCTGGTGGCTGAAGGGACGGGCGTGATCACCGAAACTATCTTCGAAAACCGCTTTATGCATGTGCCTGAGTTAATTCGTATGGGCGCGCACGCGGAAATCGAAAGCAACACCGTTATCTGTCACGGCGTTGAAAAGCTCTCCGGGGCGCAGGTTATGGCTACCGATTTACGCGCTTCCGCAAGCCTGGTGCTTGCTGGCTGTATTGCCGAAGGAACCACGCTGGTTGATCGTATTTACCATATCGATCGGGGCTACGAGCGCATTGAAGATAAGCTTCAGGCGCTGGGCGCCAAAATTGAGCGCGTGAAGGGCAGCGAGTAATTCGTTTCGCCAGAAGCGTAAAAACCGGGGCAAGCCCCGGTTTTTTTATACCTGTCGAATCTTGCTGGCTCTGTCGATAAACTCATGGGTTACCGGGTCGTGATAGCGTGAAGGCCAAATAGCCTGAGGTTCTACCCCCAAAGCCTGAGCGATAATGAGCTCTCCTTTAGGCCAGGGCCGGGATAACGCATTGGCGAGCGTTGATGAGCTTAAACCTGACTGACGCGACAAGGCCGCAAGCGAGGTTCTCTTTTTTCGCAGGCCGGCAATGATGTCTGCCGGATGCCAGTCCACATACTTATTTTCCATAATCTCTCCCTGTAAGCTTGCGAGTCCAGCCCTGAACTGAGCGTTGGTACAGGAAGGTTATAGCATAAAAACTTCCAAATGATTCCTGTAACCGTAAGGAATAACCCATTCTGTGTTTTCTCACACAAATACGATGAAAAACAATGAAAGCGGAGGAGAGGGGAACGGTGGCGTAAGGGGAGGGGGACAATTTATTGGAAACTTTAGCGCGCCGTTAAGCGCGCTAAAACGCGATCTAGCGATCGCGTTGTACTGACATATGAGCTAAAGAAATCAGCGCCTCGCGGTACGGGCTATCCGGCAGGACAGAAAGCGCGTCGATCGCTTTATCCGCCTCTTCCTCCGCACGCTGACGAGTCCATTCCAAAGAGCCGCAATCTGCCATGGCTTTCAGTACCGGATCCAGCAAGTGACGGCCATTACCCTGCTCAATCGCTTCACGAATCATTTGCGCCTGCTCTGGCGAACCGTTACGCATGGCGTGAAGCAGCGGGAGCGTTGGCTTACCTTCGTTCAGGTCGTCACCAACGTTCTTTCCAAGAGTCTGCCCGTCCGCGCTGTAATCCAGCAGGTCGTCAATCAACTGGAAAGCGGTGCCCAGGTAGCGCCCGTAATCCTGCAGCGCTTTTTCCTGGACTGCCGTTGCGTCAGCCAGGATTCCGGAGCATTGCGCGGCGGCTTCAAACAGGCGAGCCGTTTTGCTGTAAATCACCCGCATATAGCTTTCTTCAGTGATATCGGGGTCGTTGCAGTTCATCAACTGCAGTACTTCACCTTCAGCAATGACGTTGACCGCCTCAGACATCACTTCCAGCACCTTCAGTGAGCCCAGGCTTGTCATCATCTGAAATGCCCGCGTATAGATAAAGTCACCAACCAGAACGCTGGCAGCGTTGCCAAAGGCCGCGTTCGCTGTGGCTTTACCGCGGCGCATATCTGATTCGTCCACGACGTCATCGTGAAGTAGGGTGGCGGTATGTATGAATTCGATAAGCGCCGCTATTCTGACATGCGCCTGTCCTTCATAGGCAAGCGCCCGTGCGGCAAGCACGGCAATCATTGGACGAATACGTTTACCGCCGCCGCTGACGATGTAGTAGCCCAGCTGATTGATCAGTTGGACATCTGAATTCAGTTGCTCAAGGATTGTCGCATTGACACCCGCCATATCTTGCGCGGTTAACTCATTAATTTTTTCTAAATTCATCGCAAAAGTCTGGCTTTCGTCCTGTTTATTCCATATCCATATGGCATAACGAGAGGGTTGAGGTTCGATACTGTAGTACAGATTGTACTGAAAAAACGAGGCAGATAAACGATGTGTGTGCTGTTGCGTTTTTTTTCTACGGTAAATGACGATCGGGCTTGTCAAAGCCTCACGATTTGCGTAATATTCGCGCCCTATTGTGAATATTTATAGCGCTACCTGAATCCAATGAAAGGCAAGCGCGGAAAGCGGAGTTTTATATGTACGCGGTTTTCCAAAGTGGTGGTAAACAACACCGAGTAAGCGAAGGTCAGACCGTTCGCCTGGAAAAGCTGGACATCGCAACTGGCGAAACTGTTGAGTTCGCTGAAGTTCTGATGATCGCAAACGGTGAAGAAGTCAAAATCGGCGTTCCTTTCGTTGATGGTGGCGTTATCAAGGCTGAAGTTGTTGCTCACGGTCGTGGCGAGAAAGTTAAAATCGTTAAGTTCCGTCGCCGTAAACACTATCGTAAGCAAGCGGGCCACCGTCAGTGGTTCACCGATGTGAAAATTACTGGCATCAGCGCCTAAGACCTGAGGAGTAGATTTAAATGGCACATAAAAAGGCTGGCGGCTCAACTCGTAACGGTCGCGATTCTGAAGCAAAACGCCTGGGTGTAAAACGCTTTGGTGGTGAAACTGTACTGGCTGGTAGCATCATCGTTCGTCAACGTGGTACTAAATTCCACGCTGGCAACAATGTAGGTTGTGGTCGTGACCACACCCTGTTTGCTAAAGCAGACGGTAAAGTAAAATTCGAAGTTAAAGGCCCGAACAATCGTAAATACATCAGCATCGTTGCTGAGTAAGTTTTTCGGTCCGGTAACGGATGAAAGCCCCGCAACGTGTTGCGGGGCTTTTTACATTGTACGCCTGGTAAATTAATACAGGGAATGGGGATGGGGCAGCAGGCGGGAATCGGCATTCTTTTAGCGCTTACTACGGCAATGTGCTGGGGAGCGTTACCGATCGCGATGAAGCAGGTGCTTCCGGTGATGGCGCCGCCGACGGTGGTCTTTTATCGGTTCCTGATGGCCAGTATTGGCCTCGGCATTATTCTCGCTATTCAGGGTAAACTTCCGCCGCTCACCCTGTTCCGTAAGCCTCGATGGCTGGGGCTGTTAGCGATTGCCACCGGTGGGTTATTTGGCAACTTTCTGCTCTTTAGCTCCTCCCTGCAGTATTTAAGTCCTACCGCGTCTCAGGTCATTGGCCAGCTCTCCCCCGTGGGAATGATGGTGGCGAGCGTGGTGGTGCTGAAAGAGAAGATGCGTGGCACACAGATTATCGGTGCCATTATGCTCTTATGCGGGCTGGTGATGTTCTTCAACACCAGCCTCATAGAAATTTTTACCCGCCTGACGGATTACACTCTTGGCGTAATCTTTGGCGTGCTGGCGGCAACGGTTTGGGTCAGTTATGGTGTGGCGCAGAAGGTGTTATTACGTCGGCTGGCTTCACAACAGATCCTTTTTTTGCTGTACACTTTATGTACTGTTGCGCTTTTGCCGCTGGCAAAGCCGGGCGTTATTTTCCAGCTCAGTAGCTGGCAACTGACGTGTCTGGTGTTTTGCGGTCTGAATACGCTGGTAGGATACGGCGCGCTTGCTGAGGCGATGGCGCGCTGGCAGGCCTCCCAGGTTAGCGCCCTTATTACGCTAACCCCGCTGTTTACGCTGCTGTTCTCAGACCTGCTGTCTCAGGCCTGGCCCGAGTATTTCGCCATACCGATGCTTAACCTTGTGGGTTACATCGGTGCACTGGTGGTTGTGGCTGGTGCTATGTATTCTGCGATTGGCCACCGCCTTTGGGGGCGCTGGCATAAAACCGAAACGGCCACACCGGTGCAACGTTCGGGCGAATGATTTACGGAGAAGTAAGATGAAGTTTGTTGATGAAGCAACGATCCTGGTCGTAGCAGGGGATGGCGGTAACGGCTGCGTTAGCTTCCGCCGTGAAAAATATATCCCGAGAGGCGGCCCGGACGGCGGTGACGGCGGTGACGGCGGCGACGTATGGCTTGAAGCCGACGAGAACCTGAATACGCTCATCGATTATCGTTTTGAAAAGGCTTTCCGCGCTGAACGCGGTCAGAATGGTCAAAGTCGTGACTGTACCGGTAAACGCGGCCACGACGTGACCGTGAAGGTACCCGTCGGTACTCGTGTTATCGATCAGGGCACCGGCGAAACCATGGGCGATATGACGCAGCACGGTCAGAAGCTGATGGTGGCGAAGGGCGGCTGGCATGGTCTGGGTAATACTCGCTTTAAATCCTCGGTGAACCGTACTCCACGTCAGAAAACGATGGGGACACCGGGGGAGAAACGCGATCTGCAGCTGGAGCTGATGTTGCTTGCCGATGTCGGTATGCTGGGTATGCCGAATGCCGGTAAATCGACCTTTATCCGTGCGGTATCCGCGGCGAAGCCAAAAGTCGCCGACTATCCGTTTACCACCCTGGTCCCAAGCCTGGGCGTTGTTCGTATGGATAACGAAAAGAGCTTTGTCGTTGCCGATATCCCCGGGCTGATCGAGGGTGCTGCCGACGGTGCGGGCCTTGGTATCCGCTTCCTGAAGCACCTTGAGCGCTGCCGTGTACTGCTGCATCTCATTGATATCGAGCCTATCGATGGTTCCGATCCGGTTGAAAACGCCCGAATTATTGTTGGCGAACTAGAAAAATACAGTGAAAGCCTGGCGTCTAAACCTCGCTGGCTTGTATTTAACAAAATTGACCTGATGGACAAAGCACAGGCCGAAGAGAAGGCGAAGGCGATTGCCGAAGCGCTCGGCTGGGAAGATAAATACTATCTGATCTCTGCCGCGAGCCAGATGGGCGTGAAAGACCTGTGTTGGGACGTGATGACCTTTATCATCGAGAACCCGATCGCCGCCGCCGATGTAGCTAAGCAGCCGGAAAAAGTTGAGTTTATGTGGGACGACTACCATCGTCAGCAGCTCGATGAAATGGAAGCTGAAGCGGAAGAAGACTGGGATGACGACTGGGACGATGAAGACGACGAAGGCGTTGAAATTATCTACCAGAAGTAATTCTCGACAGAAAAGGCCGGATACTCCGGCCTTTTTTATTGAATGCTATTTGGTAGCCAGCAGCCAGCCAACAGGCCACCTTCAGCGCGATTATCCAGATCAAGGCGGCCATGGTGTAACTGAACAATGCGCAGCACAATGTTAAGGCCCAGCCCGCTTCCACCGTAGCGCTGATCCATACGTCTGAAAGGTTCGGTCATCTGCTGGAGATACTCCGCCTTGATGCCGGGGCCACTATCAGCAACGGTCAGCAGGGTTCCCCCCTCCTTTTCCTTCAATGCTACGTGAATAGTGCCCTTTTCCGGACTATAGCGAGAGGCATTTTCCAGCAGGTTACGCAGCATCAAGCGCAGCAGAACGGCATCACCTTGTACCGTCAGGGATGACTCTGCGGGCCAGAAAAGCGTTTGCCCGCGCGGTAGGACAAGCTCTTCCATTTCCATCTTCAGTGGCGCAATGATATCGCGGCTCCAGGTCAGCGTATTGTAGTGCCCGCTTGCCAACGCCTGCCCTGCCCGGGAGAGCATCAATAGCTGTTCAATGGTGTGCATCAGCAGATCGATTCTGCTCAGCAACATGGGAGCCTGTTCTATCCCATTATTTGCCATTAATTCGAGATGTAATCTGAGGCCCGCAAGCGGTGTTCTCAATTCGTGTGCTGCGTCTGCAGTGAACAGTCGCTCCTGCTGGATGGTGTGATCGAGACGCCCGAGTAGCTGATTAAGTGAGTTTGTCACGGCCACCATTTCATCCATGTCGGAAAACATGGGCAGAGGCGTGAGGTTATCGGCAGAACGATTTGCAAGGCTCGAGCGCAGCTGGTTCAGTGGGCGAGTGATCCAGGTGATTGCCCAGAAGGAGAAAAATAGCGTAAAGGCAACCATCACCAGAGAAGGAACGAGCAAAGAGGCAATGGCTTCGCGGATCTCTTTTTCTACCTGCTGGTTCCTGGCTTTAGCGGAGAGCGTTTCGCTCACCAGAAACCCGATTTGCTCACGGCTTTCATGCCAGAGCCAGACGACGCTAATCAGCTGGAAAAAAAGGAGGATAAGCGCCAGCAGGATCATCAGGCGCCGGCGCATACTGTTCATGAACGATTTTCCAGGCGATAGCCGACGCCGCGCACGGTTTTGATTCTGTCTTTCCCTAATTTGCGACGAAGGTTATGAATATGTACTTCAAGGGTATTGGAGCCTGGGTCATCCTGCCAGCTGTAAATATCCTGCTGCAGCGTTTCGCGATGAACGGTCTGGCCAATACGCATCATTAATCGGGTGAGCAAGGCAAATTCTTTGGGCGTAATTTCTACGGCCTGGTTTGCAAGCAGGACCTGCTGAGTTTGCAGATTAAGCGTTAAATCGTCTTCCTGCAGCAGGTTGTCGCTGTGCCCCTGATAGCGACGAATCAGCGCGCGAGCACGTGCCTGGAGCTCCGCAAGGGCGAAAGGTTTGACCAGATAATCATCGGCACCTGAGTCCAGGCCTTTCACCCGATCCTCGAGCGCGTCACGGGCCGTCAGGATAAGAACCGGGTTTTTTACCCCACGGCGGCGCCACTGGCTCAGCAGCGTAGCGCCGTCTTTATCAGGCAAGCCAAGGTCGAGGATTATCAGGCTGTACTCGCCGCTTTGCAGTAGGGCGTCGGCCTGGGCGGCCGTGGCCGCACAGTCTAACGCATAACCTTCACCACCCAGTGCGAGCGCCAGACCATCCTGTAGCAGTAAATCGTCTTCAACAATAAGCAGTTTCATAGCTAGTTATTTTGGTAAATATCCTTGTAAAGCCGGCTTTCAAAGCGCACGAGCGGGATTCGACGATTACGCTGGTCGGCCGGTTCTACGGCATAGCCAGAAAGGTATTGTACAAAGGCCATACGTTGCCCACTCGCTGTGGTAATGAAGCCTGCCAGGTTATACACCCCCTGAAGGGAGCCCGTTTTCGCTGACACTTTACCGTCAACCCCCGCCTGATGCAGACCTGCACGGTATTGCAGAGAGCCGTCATAACCCGCGAGCGGCAGCATGGAGATAAAGTTTAGCTGATTATCGTTCTGAGCGATGTATTGCAGCACTTGCATCATGGTGGCTGGCGAAATCAGGTTATGGCGTGACAGGCCTGAACCATCGACGACGAGGCTATTACCTAAATCGACACCGGCTTTTTGCCGCAGAATTTGGCGTACTGCATCAGCGCCAGCACGCCAGGTCCCGGGCACGCCGTACATGTTATGCCCGATGGTACGGAACACGGTGTCGGCAATCATGTTGTCGGATTTTTTCAGCATGATCTTAAGCAGATCGTGCAGCGGTGCTGATTGCTTGCTGGCAATCACCGTGCCCGGCGCATTTGGCTGAGTTTGGCGTAGCAATGTCCCGCTGAAGCTGATGCCAGCCTGCTTTAATTCATCTTTGATGATAGCCCCCGCGTAGCTCGCACCATCCTGAATGGCAAACGCTAACGGCAGAGGGTCAGCACGCTGCGTCAGGCATCCGGTCAGCGTATAGCGATTCAAATCACCCGGCACAACATCCAGTTCACAGTATTGGGCGTCCGCAGAGCCTTTTGCCAGCGTTCTCACCTGGCTAAACATCACCACCGGGTAATAGGATGCAATGCGGATGTAAGCCAGATCGTCGGCTTTCGGTGCGCTATACAAGGAAATTGAGAAGCAGTTGCGGTCAACGATAGCGGCGGCAGGTGGCGCGCTAAAGCACTGGGTAAGATCGTTCCAGGGCCAGCCGGGTGCTTTATCATGGCTGGCAAAGATAGACGTATCGACCAGCACATTGCCTTTAATTTGCTGTACGCCGGCCTTTTTTAATTCCGCGACCATATTACGAATATCCTGGCGTTTAAGCGTAGGATCGCCACCAAATCGTGCAATAAGATCGCCGTCAAGCACGCCATTATCGACTTGTGCATGGCTCTCTAGCGTCGTGGTAAAGCGGAAATCAGGGCCTAGCTGGAGCAGCGCTGCCAGCGCCGTAATCACTTTTTGGGTGCTGGCAGGAAGCGCCATCTGCTGGCTGTGATAATCAATGAATGGGCTTGTGGCACCCACTTTTTGTACTATCAGCGCCAGGTTCGCCCCGTCAGGCAACTGGGAGGTATAATCTTCAACATTGGCAGCCTGGACATTGATGGCTACGGCAGCGGTCAACCCAATGACAAATCTCAAAAATCGCATAATCTCGCGGTAACGGCCTGGAAACGTGACCGCCATACTACGGTGCATCGCGGTGCAAAGTAAACGATGACCCTCAGGGAACTCCAGGGTAAAATACCGGTCAATTTGAAAACTGTTACTGACCTGGAGTTATCACCCCGGGTCGGTTTTCTTTTATTTGTTGCCGGTGGTACATCACGTAGCCCGGCCATGCTCTTAAGCCAGCGCGGCGTTTTGCCCTGCTGCAGAGGACTGATTTTAAGAGGTATAACAAATGCAACCTATTCCGATGACCTTACGTGGCGCTGAACAATTACGCGAAGAACTGGATTTTCTGAAGTCCGTTCGCCGTCCGGAAATTATTGCTGCAATCGCCGAAGCTCGCGAACATGGCGATCTTAAAGAAAATGCTGAGTATCACGCTGCGCGTGAGCAGCAGGGCTTTTGCGAAGGTCGCATTCAGGATATTGAAGCAAAGCTGTCTAACGCTCAGGTGATCGACGTCACAAGAATGCCAAATAACGGCCGCGTGATTTTTGGTACCACCGTAACGGTATTGAATCTGGATAACGACGAAGAGCTTACTTACCGCATTGTTGGCGATGATGAGGCTGATTTTAAAAAGAATCTTATTTCTGTAAATTCGCCGATTGCACGCGGTCTGGTGGGCAAAGAATGCGATGATGTTGTCGTGATTCGTACCCCGGGCGGCGATGTCGAGTTCGAAATCCTGAAAGTAGAATATTTGTGATTTTTACTACGCTGACTCAAGGGTTGGCGTATTGTAAAGAAAAGAAAAAGGCCGCATAGCGGCCTTTTATCAACGAACATAGCGTGGCATTTTGCACACCTCTGCTTACTTCGGCAGAGAGATCTTCCGCTCTTTAGAAGGGCGATAGAGCACCAGCGTTTTACCGATGACCTGTACGTTACAGGCGCCGGTTTCCCGCACGATAGCATCCACAATTAAGGTTTTCGTTTCGCGATCTTCAGTTGCGATCTTCACCTTGATTAACTCATGGTGCTCAAGCGCTTGTTCAATCTCGGCCAGTACCCCTTCGGTCAAACCATTATTGCCAAGCAGAACGACCGGCTTGAGCGGATGGGCCAGACCTTTCAGGTGCTGTTTTTGTTTAGTACTCAGATTCATCGTATTATTTGCTTACGTTGGGATTGAAAACGGTTCATTCTACCGCCATCTCCAGTGTATCGCCAAATCGGCTGTGCTGATTGTTAGTTAGCCTGCTATTCACGATGAACAAAGTTGGAAATTGAGATGACAGGTAAAAAGCGTTCTGCCAGCTCCAGCCGCTGGCTGCAGGAACACTTTAGCGATAAATATGTTCAACAGGCACAGAAAAAGGGGTTGCGGTCCCGTGCCTGGTTTAAACTTGATGAAATACAGCAAAGTGACAAACTTTTTAGGCCAGGAATGACTATTGTTGATCTTGGTGCTGCACCCGGCGGGTGGTCACAGTATGTCGTGACACAAATCGGGAATCAGGGGCGAATCATCGCTTGCGATCTTTTACCAATGGATCCTATCGTTGGTGTGGACTTCCTTCAGGGCGATTTTCGTGATGAATTAGTCGTCAAGGCCCTGCTGGAACGTGTTGGTGACAGTAAAGTTCAGGTTGTCATGTCAGATATGGCACCAAACATGAGCGGGACACCGGCAGTCGATATTCCGCGCGCTATGTATCTGGTGGAACTGGCACTTGAAATGTGCCGGGACGTGCTGGCGCCGGGCGGTAGTTTTGTAGTGAAAGTGTTTCAGGGCGAAGGTTTCGATGAATACCTGCGGGAAATTCGCTCCCTGTTTACGACGGTTAAAGTTCGTAAACCGGACTCTTCTCGTGCCCGCTCACGCGAAGTGTACATTGTAGCGACCGGGCGCAAACTATAGTACCCTGACGCTGTTTGTTAACACAGTTGTAATATGAGGTTAATCCCTTGAGTGACATGGCGAAAAACCTAATACTCTGGCTGGTCATTGCCGTTGTGCTGATGTCAGTATTCCAGAGCTTTGGGCCCAGCGAGTCAAATGGCCGTAGGGTGGATTACTCCACTTTCCTGTCTGAAGTTAATCAGGACCAGGTTCGCGAAGCGCGCATCAACGGACGTGAAATCAACGTTACCAAGAAAGATAGTAACCGATACACGACTTACATCCCCGTTAATGATCCCAAGCTGCTTGATAGTCTGATTACCAAGAATGTGAAAGTTGTGGGTGAACCGCCTGAAGAGCCGAGCCTGCTGGCTTCTATCTTCATTTCCTGGTTCCCAATGCTGCTGCTGATTGGGGTCTGGATCTTCTTTATGCGTCAAATGCAGGGCGGCGGTGGCAAAGGTGCCATGTCGTTCGGTAAGAGTAAGGCGCGCATGCTAACGGAAGACCAAATCAAAACCACTTTTGCCGACGTTGCAGGCTGTGACGAAGCGAAAGAAGAGGTGGGTGAGCTGGTTGAATACCTGCGTGAGCCGAGCCGCTTCCAGAAGCTGGGCGGTAAAATCCCGAAAGGCGTGCTGATGGTTGGCCCTCCTGGTACCGGTAAGACGCTGCTGGCGAAAGCCATTGCAGGCGAAGCGAAAGTACCCTTCTTCACTATTTCCGGTTCTGACTTCGTTGAAATGTTCGTCGGCGTGGGCGCATCTCGCGTGCGTGATATGTTCGAACAGGCCAAGAAGGCTGCACCTTGCATTATCTTTATCGATGAAATCGATGCCGTAGGCCGTCAGCGTGGCGCCGGTTTGGGTGGTGGTCACGATGAACGTGAGCAAACCCTGAACCAGATGCTGGTTGAAATGGACGGCTTTGAAGGCAATGAAGGTATCATCGTCATTGCGGCAACTAACCGTCCGGACGTACTTGACCCAGCGCTGCTGCGTCCAGGCCGTTTTGACCGCCAGGTTGTTGTTGGTCTGCCGGACGTTCGCGGTCGTGAGCAGATCCTGAAAGTGCATATGCGTCGCGTTCCTCTCGCGCCGGATATTGATGCGGCAATCATTGCCCGCGGTACGCCAGGCTTCTCCGGTGCTGATTTAGCTAACCTGGTGAACGAAGCCGCGCTGTTTGCCGCTCGCGGTAACAAGCGTGTGGTATCGATGGTTGAGTTCGAGAAAGCGAAAGACAAAATCATGATGGGGGCAGAACGTCGCTCCATGGTGATGACGGAAGCGCAGAAAGAATCTACTGCCTATCACGAAGCTGGCCATGCCATTATCGGTCGTCTGGTGCCGGAGCATGACCCGGTTCATAAAGTGACGATTATTCCTCGCGGCCGTGCGCTGGGTGTCACCTTCTTCCTGCCTGAAGGCGATGCTATTAGCGCCAGCCGTCAGAAACTGGAAAGTCAGATCTCCACGCTGTACGGTGGCCGTCTGGCAGAAGAGATTATCTACGGACCGGAACATGTTTCTACCGGGGCGTCGAATGACATTAAAGTCGCGACCAACCTGGCACGTAACATGGTTACCCAGTGGGGCTTCTCCGACAAACTTGGTCCGCTGCTGTATGCGGAAGAAGAGGGCGAAGTATTCCTGGGCCGTTCGGTTGCGAAAGCGAAGCATATGTCTGATGAGACCGCGCGTATCATCGATCAGGAAGTGAAATCCCTGATTGAACGCAACTATGCTCGTGCTCGCCAGCTGCTGAATGAAAACATGGATATCCTGCATACCATGAAAGATGCGTTGATGAAGTATGAAACCATCGATGCACCGCAGATTGACGATCTGATGGCTCGCCGCGAAGTGCGTCCGCCAGCAGGTTGGGAAGATGCGAGCAAGAGCAGCAATAATTCTGATAACAACGGTACCCCAAATGCGCCACGCCCGGTTGATGAACCGCGTACGCCAAATCCGGGTAACACGATGTCAGAACAGCTGGGCGACAAATAAGACGCTCACGACAGATGTTTTTGCAGTAATCTATAAACCCCGGGCCTGTCCCGGGGTTTTTGTTTTTGTATGTTTTCAGACAAACGCAGGGAATATCGATGAAACTCACCGCTCAGGGCTCTACGCTGGATCTCTCCCATCCTCACGTAATGGGGATTTTAAACGTCACGCCGGACTCTTTTTCCGATGGTGGCCAGCACAACTCATTAATTGAAGCGGTGAAACATGCCAATGCCATGCTAAACGCCGGCGCGACCATTATTGATGTTGGCGGTGAGTCTACGCGCCCGGGGGCGGCAGAGGTTAGCGTTGATGAAGAGCTGTCGCGTGTTGTGCCGGTCGTGGAGGCTTTGGCTCAGCGTTTTGAAGTGTGGATCTCGGTAGACACCTCGAAAGCAGAGGTCATTCGTGAGTCGGCACGTGTAGGAGCGCACCTCATCAATGATATTCGCGCTTTACAAGAGCCAGGGGCATTAGCCGCGGCGGCGGAGACCGGCCTACCGGTTTGCCTGATGCATATGCAGGGAGAGCCTAAAAATATGCAGCAGTCGCCTCAGTACGCGGATCTTTTTACGGACGTGAATCGCTTTTTTATTGAGCAAATTGCGCGCTGTGAAACGGCCGGAATCTCAAAAGAAAAATTGTTGCTCGACCCGGGCTTTGGTTTCGGTAAAAATCTCACCCACAATTATCAGTTACTGGCCCGGCTTTCGGAATTCCATCACTACGGAATGCCGCTACTGGTGGGAATGTCCCGCAAGTCCATGGTGGGTCAGTTACTTAACGTTGGGCCCGATCAGCGGCTAAGTGGCAGCCTGGCCTGCGCGGTGATTGCTGCAATGCAAGGGGCACATATTCTCCGCGTTCATGACGTGAAAGAGACGGTAGAAGCCATGCGCGTGGTTGAGGCCACGCTTTCAGCAAAGGAAAAAAAACGTTATGAGTAACCGTAAATATTTTGGCACCGATGGTATTCGTGGTCGCGTAGGAGATACACCGATCACGCCTGATTTCGTTTTAAAATTAGGCTGGGCTGCGGGTAAGGTACTGGCGCGTCACGGGTCACGTAAAATCATCATCGGTAAAGATACGCGTATCTCCGGCTACATGCTGGAATCCGCACTGGAAGCAGGTCTTGCCGCAGCCGGGCTGTCGGCTTCTTTTACCGGGCCAATGCCAACGCCTGCGGTTGCCTATTTGACCCGTACATTCCGGGCAGAAGCCGGAATTGTTATCTCTGCCTCCCATAATCCGTTCTACGACAACGGCATCAAATTCTTCTCTATTGACGGCACCAAACTGCCGGATGAAGTTGAAGAGGCCATTGAAGCGGAGATGGAAAAAGAGATCACCTGTGTGGACTCGGCAGAATTGGGTAAAGCCAGCCGCATTGTTGATGCAGCAGGGCGCTATATCGAATTCTGTAAAGGTACCTTCCCGAACGAATTAAGCCTCAATGGGCTGAAGATCGTCGTGGACTGCGCCAACGGCGCGACATACCACATCGCCCCAAATGTACTGCGTGAGCTGGGTGCAAAAGTCATCGCTATTGGCTGTGAGCCTGATGGGGTGAATATTAATGAGAAATGCGGTGCGACGGACGTGCGCATGCTGCAAGAGCGCGTGCTGGCTGAAAAGGCCGATCTGGGCATCGCGTTTGACGGTGACGGTGACCGTGTGATCATGGTGGACAACCTGGGCCACAAGGTTGATGGCGACCAGATCCTTTACATCATTGCCCGCGAAGGGTTACGCCAGGGGCAGCTGAAAGGCGGTGCTGTCGGTACTCTGATGAGCAACATGGGGCTGGAAGTGGCGCTGAAACAGCTGGGCATTCCGTTTGCTCGCGCTAAAGTAGGCGACCGTTATGTACTTGAGAAGCTACAGGAAAAGGGCTGGCGCATTGGAGCAGAAAACTCCGGGCACGTCATTCTTCTGGACCAAACGACCACGGGCGACGGTATTGTCGCAGGTCTGCAAGTCCTCACCGCGATGGTTCGTAACCATATGAGCCTCCACGATCTGTGCAGCGGCATGAAGCTGTTCCCACAAATTTTGGTTAATGTTCGCTTTACCGCTGGCAGCGGTGACCCGCTGGAAAATGAAGAAGTAAAACGAGTCACTGCTGAGATTGAAGAAGCCCTTGGTAACCGTGGGCGCGTGCTGCTGCGCAAATCTGGAACAGAGCCACTGATTCGCGTTATGGTTGAAGGCGAAGATGAAGGGCAGGTTACGGCATTTGCACACCGTATCGCTGATGCGGTGAAGGCGGTTTAAGCTTTACCTTGTCGCAAACTGATTGAAAAGGCGGCGTTTGCCGCCTGTTAATCGTTTAAATACTGACTGTTTGCTGTTTTTTTCCGCAGTCAGCGCGTTGTTAATAAATTGCCCTTGCGCACCCGTCTTGCTTTGGTTAGTATTCTCACCCGCTTCAGTGGGTAATGACAAACGTGCCCGCTTTACTGGTTTGAAGCAATTGGCGTGCGGTAATACCGCAAGGAACAGGTTAATTATGTACGAAGCTCTTTTGGTTGTTTTCCTTATTGTAGCGTTAGGCCTTGTAGGTCTTATTATGCTGCAGCAAGGTAAAGGCGCTGATATGGGAGCCTCCTTCGGAGCAGGCGCTTCCGCTACGTTATTCGGTTCAAGTGGTTCTGGTAACTTCATGACCCGTATGACCGGTGTGCTCGCAACGTTATTCTTTATCCTGAGCCTTGTCCTGGGTAACCTGAGCACCAATAAAACCAGCAAAGGAAGCGAGTGGGAAAATTTAAGTCAGCCAGCACAAACTGAGCAGACTGCGCCAGCGGCACCTACCAAGCCGAGCAGCGATATCCCGCAGTAAGTTTGTCAGCTTCAATGCGGTAACATGAAGGTTACCGTGTTCAAAGAGTGCCGAGGTGGTGGAATTGGTAGACACGCTACCTTGAGGTGGTAGTGCCCGATTGGGCTTACGGGTTCAAGTCCCGTCCTCGGTACCAAATCCTAGCAATTCTTGCATTTAGTGCAATACTGGCGTAGTATTTGCCACGTTTTCGGACGCGGGGTGGAGCAGCCTGGTAGCTCGTCGGGCTCATAACCCGAAGGTCGTCGGTTCAAATCCGGCCCCCGCAACCACTTTCCCTGAGAGTTGTTTTTCAAATATACTGTGAACACCAGTCGGTGCCTTCGCGAAGAATTTAGAAAAAAATTCTCCTGGACGGTGTCCGGGCCGCTGTTGCGGCATACAGGGTTCAGTTATATAAAGCCCCGATTTATCGGGGTTTTTTGTTATCTGACTTTAGAATAACTGGGCTATATGCCCTTTTTTTATGTCTTGGGGGTGGGCTTGTCCACATTAGAGCAAAAATTAACAGAGATGATTTCAGCACCGGTCGAAGCACTGGGCTATGAACTTGTAGGCATCGAATTCGTTCGAGGTCGCACGTCTACGCTGCGCATCTATATTGATAGTGAAGATGGCATCAATGTTGATGATTGTGCTGATGTCAGTCACCAGGTTAGTGCGGTCCTGGACGTAGAAGACCCCATCACTGTGGCGTATAACCTGGAAGTGTCCTCACCTGGCCTCGATCGCCCGATGTTCACTGCAGAACACTACGTTCGCTTTAATGGCGAAGAAGTGAGCATTGTATTGCGTATGGCCGTGCAAAACCGTCGCAAATGGCAGGGTATTATTAAAGCCGTAGACGGTGAGATGATCACGGTAACGGTCGAAGGAAAAGACGAAGTGTTCGCGCTGAGCAACATCCAGAAAGCGAACCTGGTACCCCACTTTTAATAGTTTGGATTGAGGTGAAAACCCAGGATGAACAAAGAAATTTTGGCTGTTGTTGAAGCAGTTTCCAACGAAAAATCGCTGCCGCGTGAGAAAATTTTCGAAGCGCTGGAAAGTGCGCTGGCAACGGCGACCAAGAAAAAATACGAGCAAGAAATTGACGTGCGCGTTGAAATCGACCGCAAAAGCGGTGATTTCGATACCTTCCGCCGTTGGGTTATCGTTGAAGAGGTGACCCAACCGACGCGTGAAATCACGTTGGAAGCGGCTCAGTTCGAAGATCCGGCCTTCACGGTTGGTGAATACGTTGAAGATCAGATTGAATCCGTGACCTTTGACCGTATCACCACCCAAACCGCCAAGCAGGTTATCGTGCAGAAAGTTCGCGAAGCCGAGCGTGCGATGGTGGTCGATCAGTTCCGTGAGCACGAAGGTGAGATTATCACCGGCGTGGTGAAAAAAGTTAACCGTGACAACATCGCTCTGGATCTCGGCAGCAATGCTGAAGCCGTGATTCTGCGTGAAGATATGCTGCCGCGCGAAAACTTCCGTCCGGGCGACCGCATTCGCGGCGTGCTGTACGCAGTACGTCCTGAAGCTCGCGGTGCGCAACTGTTCGTTAGTCGCTCCAAACCTGAAATGCTGATCGAACTGTTCCGCATTGAAGTGCCGGAAATCGGTGAAGAAGTTATCGAGATTAAAGCCGCTGCACGCGATCCTGGCTCTCGCGCCAAAATCGCTGTGAAAACTAACGACAAGCGTATCGACCCGGTCGGGGCATGCGTTGGTATGCGTGGTGCACGCGTTCAGGCGGTTTCTACAGAGTTAGGCGGTGAGCGTATTGATATCGTGCTGTGGGACGACAACCCGGCGCAGTTTGTTATCAACGCAATGGCACCGGCTGACGTAGCATCCATCGTTGTCGACGAAGACAAACATACGATGGATATCGCGGTAGAGGCAGGCAACCTGGCACAGGCCATCGGCCGTAACGGTCAGAACGTTCGCCTGGCATCACAGCTGAGCGGCTGGGAACTCAACGTCATGACCGTTGATGACCTGCAGGCTAAACATCAGGCTGAAGCGCATGCGGCTATTGATACCTTTACCAAGTACCTCGACATTGACGAGGATTTTGCCACCGTGTTGGTCGAAGAAGGTTTCTCCACGCTTGAAGAGTTGGCCTATGTGCCAATGAAAGAGCTGCTGGAAATCGACGGCCTTGATGAAGACACCGTGGAAGCATTACGCGATCGCGCTAAAAACGCGCTCACCACACTGGCTCTGGCACAAGAAGAGAGCCTTGGCGATAAGAAACCAGCCGAGGATCTGCTGAACCTCGAAGGGATGGATCGCACGCTGGCCTTTAAACTGGCTGCTCGTGGTGTTAGCTCGCTGGAAGACCTTGCCGAGCAAGGTGTTGACGACCTGTCTGATATCGAAGGTTTAACGGATGAGAAAGCCGGTGAACTGATTATGGCAGCGCGTAACATTTGCTGGTTTGGCGGCGAAGCGTAATAAACTGTAGCAGGAAGGAACAGCATGACAGATGTAACCGTAAAAGCGCTGGCCGCAGAGATTCAGACCTCCGTGGACCGCCTGGTACAGCAATTTGCTGATGCAGGGATCCCGAAGTCTGCTGATGACTCCGTTTCGGCGCAAGAGAAACAAACGCTGCTGGCCCACCTGAACCGTGAACATGGCTCAGGCCCAGACAAGTTGACTTTACAGCGCAAAACGCGCAGTACTTTAAACATTCCAGGTACCGGTGGGAAAAGTAAATCGGTACAAATCGAAGTCCGCAAGAAGCGCACCTTTGTGAAACGTGATCCGCAAGAGGCTGAACGCCTTGCCGCGGAAGAACAGGCGCAGCGTGAAGCGGAAGAGCAAGCCCAGCGTGAGGCAGAGGAAACTGCCAAACGTGCGGCACAAGAAAAAGCTAAGCGTGATGCTGAAGAACAAGCTAAGCGCGAAGCCGCTGATAAAGCGAAACGTGAAGCTGCGGAAAAAGACAAAGTGAGCAATCAACAAACTGACGATATGACGAAAACTGCCCAGGCCGATAAAGCCCGCCGTGAAGCTGAAGCTGCAGAGCTGAAGCGCAAAGCGGAAGAAGAAGCTCGTCGCAAACTCGAAGAAGAAGCACGTCGCGTAGCGGAAGAAGCCCGTAAAATGGCTGAAGCTAACGCAGGCGTGTGGGCCGAACAAGAGAAAGTGGAAGACGACAAGTCTGACTACCATGTCACCACTTCTCAGCATGCCCGCCAGGCTGAAGACGAAAACGACCGTGAAGTAGAAGGCGGGCGTGGTCGCGCTCGTACTACAACGGCTAAAGCTCCTCGCCAGAAAAAGGCAGGCGGCAAACACGGCGAATCTAAAGCTGACCGTGAAGAGGCTCGTGCAGCCGTTCGCGGTGGTAAAGGCAAGCGTAAGCCAAGCAGCCTGCAGCAGGGCTTCACCAAGCCTGCACAGGCGGTTAACCGTGATGTTGTGATCGGTGAAACCGTTACCGTTGCTGAACTGGCTAACAAAATGGCTGTTAAAGGCTCTCAGGTCATCAAAGCGATGATGAAACTGGGCACAATGGCAACCATTAACCAGGTCATCGATCAGGAAACCGCCCAGCTGGTTGCTGAGGAAATGGGTCACAAGGTTATCCTGCGTCGTGAAAACGAGCTGGAAGAGGCGGTAATGAGCGACCGTGATACCGGCGCTGCAACCGAAACTCGTGCTCCGGTTGTGACCATCATGGGCCACGTTGACCACGGTAAAACCTCCCTGCTGGACTACATTCGTTCTACTAAGGTTGCCTCCGGTGAAGCGGGTGGTATTACCCAGCACATCGGTGCTTACCACGTAGAAACTGACAACGGCATGGTGACCTTCCTGGATACCCCGGGTCACGCAGCGTTTACTTCCATGCGTGCTCGTGGTGCTCAGGCGACGGATATCGTTGTTCTGGTTGTTGCGGCTGACGATGGCGTGATGCCACAAACTATCGAAGCTATCCAGCACGCGAAAGCGGCGCAGGTACCGGTAGTAGTCGCAGTGAACAAAATCGATAAACCAGAAGCAGACCCGGATCGCGTTAAGCAGGAACTGTCCCAGTACGGCATCATGCCGGAAGAGTGGGGCGGCGAAAGCCAGTTCATCCACGTTTCTGCTAAAGCCGGTACCGGTATCGACGACCTGCTGGACGCTATCCTGCTGCAGGCTGAAGTTCTGGAACTGAAAGCCGTACGTAAAGGCATGGCAAGCGGCGTGGTTATCGAATCCTTCCTGGATAAAGGTCGCGGTCCGGTTGCTACCGTTCTGGTGCGTGAAGGTACCCTGAACAAGGGCGATATCGTACTGTGTGGCTTCGAGTATGGCCGCGTGCGTGCGATGCGTGACGAGATGGGCCGTGAAGTGACCGAAGCGGGTCCTTCTATCCCTGTTGAGATCCTTGGCCTGTCCGGCGTACCTGCCGCGGGTGACGAAGTGACCGTTGTTCGTGACGAGAAGAAAGCCCGTGAAGTTGCTCTGTATCGTCAGGGTAAATTCCGCGAAGTGAAACTGGCTCGTCAGCAGAAATCCAAACTGGAAAACATGTTCGCCAACATGACTGAAGGCGAAGTGTCCGAAGTGAACATCGTGCTGAAAGCCGACGTTCAGGGTTCTGTGGAAGCGATCAGCGACTCCCTGCTGAAACTGTCTACCGATGAAGTTAAAGTTAAAATCATCGGTTCCGGCGTGGGCGGGATCACCGAGACTGACGCTACGCTGGCAGCAGCATCCAACGCCATCCTGGTAGGCTTCAACGTCCGTGCCGACGCTTCTGCGCGCCGCGTGATTGAAGCGGAAAGCCTGGATCTGCGCTACTACTCCGTCATCTATCATCTGATTGATGAAGTAAAAGCGGCGATGAGCGGCATGCTGTCTCCTGAGCTGAAACAGCAGATCCTCGGCCTGGCCGAAGTTCGCGATGTGTTTAAATCACCGAAGTTTGGTGCCATCGCAGGTTGTATGGTCACCGAGGGTGTGGTCAAACGTCATAACCCAATCCGCGTACTGCGCGACAACGTAGTTATCTATGAAGGCGAGCTGGAATCCCTGCGTCGCTTTAAAGATGATGCTAACGAAGTCCGTAACGGTATGGAATGTGGTATCGGCGTTAAGAACTACAACGACGTGCGCGTGGGCGATATGATCGAAGTCTTCGAAATTATCGAGATCAAGCGTACCATCTCCTGATAGCTATACCGCATCAACTATCTTAGGGGGGCCGTGTGCCCCCCGTTTTGTCTGGAGAAATTATTATGGCGAAAGAATTTGGTCGCTCGCAGCGCGTTTCTCAGGAATTGCAGAAAGAAATTGCCATTATCCTGCAGCGTGAAATTAAAGACCCGCGTCTGGGTATGATGACCACCGTCTCCGGTGTTGAAATCTCCCGTGACCTGGCCTATGCCAAAGTTTTCGTAACGTTCCTGAACGATAAAGACGAAGAAGCCATCAAAGAAGGCATCAAAGTTCTGCAGGACGCGTCTGGCTATATCCGCACTTTGGTTGGTAAGGCAATGCGTTTGCGCATCGTGCCGGAGCTGACCTTCTTCTACGATAACTCGCTGGTTGAAGGGATGCGCATGTCTAACCTGGTTTCCAATGTCATCCGTCATGATGACGAGCGTCGCGTGAATACGGACGACAGCAAGGAGGATTGATGAGTCGTCCTCGTCGTCGTGGTCGTGATATTCATGGTGTACTGTTGCTGGACAAGCCTCAGGGGCTCTCTTCCAACGATGCACTACAAAAAGTAAAGCGCCTTTATAACGCGAATCGCGCGGGCCATACCGGTGCGCTGGATCCGCTGGCGACCGGGATGTTGCCAATCTGCCTCGGTGAAGCAACGAAGTTCTCCCAATATCTGCTGGACTCCGACAAGCGTTATCGCGTGATTGCTAAACTTGGGCAGCGTACCGACACTTCTGATGCCGACGGCATTGTCGTTCAGGAACGCCCGGTTAACTTTAGCGCCGGACAGCTTGCTGCCGCGCTGGAGACTTTCCGCGGGGACACCGAGCAGGTTCCATCGATGTATTCTGCGCTCAAGCATCAGGGCAAGCCCCTGTACGAATATGCGCGCGCGGGTATTGAGGTTGAACGTGAAGCTCGCCCAATCACGGTGTATGAACTGCTGTTTATTCGCCATGAAGGGGATGAACTGGAGCTGGAGGTTCACTGTTCTAAGGGAACGTACATCCGTACGATCGTTGACGATCTCGGTGAAAAACTTGGCTGCGGCGCGCATGTTATTTTCCTGCATCGCCTGGCGGTAAGTAAATATCCGATTGAGCGCATGGTCACTCTGGAACAGCTTAATGAGCTGGTCGAGCAGGCACACCGGCAGGAGGTCGAGCCTGCAGAACTGTTGGATCCGCTGCTGATGCCAATGGACAGCCCCGCCTCAGATTTCCCGCTGGTGAACTTGCTGCCAGAGGTTGCCGTTTATTTTAAAAACGGCAATCCGGTACGCGCTGCGGGTGTTCAGGCTGAAGGCCTGGTGCGCGTTACCGAAGGCGAAGAGCAGAAATTTATCGGTATGGGGATAATCGATGACGAGGGCCGGGTTGCTCCGCGCCGTCTGGTCGTCGAATATCCCGTCTGACTTTTGCCGCTATCTTGCGGTAAAAGAGCGCTACAGGTAAAATAGCGCGGCTTAACGACTGGCCGATTGTTTAACAACGGGTTCAGTCGTGCACTGGGGTTGCTGAATTAGAGATCGGCACCCTGTTTATTTATCTATAATGTTGGAGTTGAAAATGTCTCTAAGCGTTGAAGCTAAAGCTAAAATCGTTTCCGAGTTTGGTCGTGGTACTAACGACAGCGGTTCTACCGAAGTTCAGGTTGCACTGCTGACTGCACAGATTAACCACCTGCAGGGTCACTTTGCAGAGCACAAAAAAGATCACCACAGCCGTCGTGGTCTGCTGCGTATGGTTTCTCAGCGTCGTAAACTGCTCGACTACCTGAAGCGTAAAGATGTAGCACGTTACACCAGCCTGATCGAGCGTCTGGGTCTGCGTCGCTAGTTCTTGCGAGTTTCAGAAAAAGGGGCCTGTAAGGGCCCCTTTTTTCAACCAGACGGCAGCAATTCTATGGAAACTAATGTATTGTTGCTGAGTGTGATCTTTATTGCAGAGGTTCGCGCGGCTAATGAGAGGCTTTACCCGTAGGGACGGGTTAGGGTTGTCATTAGTCGCGAGGATGTGATGAAGATCTGGTACCAACGGCGGCGCGTGAAGCCACGTGCTGCCCGTCATTTTAAAGGATCTTATCTTGCTAAATCCGATCGTTCGTAAATTCCAGTATGGTCAGCATACGGTCACGCTTGAGACCGGCATGATGGCTCGCCAGGCTACCGCTGCTGTGATGGTAAGCATGGATGACACCGCGGTATTCGTTACCGTTGTGGGCCAGAAAAAAGCCAAACCAGGCCAGGACTTCTTCCCGCTGACCGTTAACTACCAGGAGCGTACCTACGCTGCTGGCCGTATCCCAGGTAGCTTCTTCCGTCGTGAAGGCCGTCCAAGCGAAGGCGAAACCCTGATCGCGCGTCTGATTGACCGCCCGGTTCGCCCGCTGTTCCCGGAAGGTTTCGTCAACGAAGTGCAGGTTATTGCGACCGTTGTTTCCGTAAACCCACAGGTACACCCTGATATCGTTGCCATGATTGGCGCATCTGCTGCGCTGAGCCTGTCCGGTATTCCGTTCAACGGCCCAATCGGTTCCGCTCGCGTGGGTTACATCAATGACCAGTATGTGCTGAACCCGACCGCTGAAGAGCTGAAAACCAGCAAGCTGGACCTGGTTGTTGCCGGTACCGAAAGCGCAGTACTGATGGTTGAATCCGAAGCTGAACTGCTGAGCGAAGACCAGATGCTGGGCGCCGTAGTCTTCGGTCACGATCAGCAGCAGATTGTTATCAAGGAAATCAACGCACTGGTTGCTGAAGCTGGCAAACCGCGCTGGGACTGGCAGCCAGAAGCAGTAAACGAAGCGCTGAACGCTCGCGTTGCTGCACTGGCAGAATCCCGCCTGAGCGATGCTTACCGCATCACTGAGAAACAACAACGTTATGCTCAGGTTGACGTCATCAAAGCGGACGTTATTGCAACCCTGACCGCAGAAGACGAATCTCTGGATGCTGGCGAACTGTCTGACATTTTGCACGCTATCGAGAAAAACGTTGTTCGTAGCCGTATTCTGGCAGGCGAACTGCGCATCGATGGCCGTGAAAAAGACATGATTCGTGGTCTGGACGTGCGTACTGGCGTTCTGCCGCGTACTCACGGTTCTGCGCTGTTCACCCGTGGCGAAACTCAGGCGCTGGTTACCGCGACTCTGGGTACCGCACGTGATGCGCAGAATCTGGATGAGCTGATGGGCGAGCGTACTGACAGCTTCCTGTTCCACTACAACTTCCCTCCGTACTCCGTGGGTGAGACCGGGATGGTGGGTTCGCCTAAGCGTCGTGAAATTGGTCACGGTCGTCTGGCGAAACGTGGTGTGCTGGCCGTTATGCCAGAAGCTGATAAATTCCCGTACACCGTTCGTGTGGTTTCTGAAATCACTGAATCTAACGGTTCTTCTTCCATGGCTTCCGTGTGTGGTGCTTCTCTGGCACTGATGGACGCTGGTGTGCCGATCAAAGCCGCCGTGGCGGGTATCGCGATGGGCCTGGTGAAAGAAGGCGACAACTTTGTTGTTCTGTCCGATATTCTGGGTGACGAAGATCACCTGGGCGATATGGACTTTAAAGTTGCCGGTAGCCGCGAAGGTATCTCTGCGCTGCAGATGGATATCAAAATCGAAGGCATCACCCGCGAAATCATGCAGGAGGCTCTGAACCAGGCTAAGGGTGCGCGTCTGCACATTCTGGGCGTGATGGAACAGGCTATTGATGCACCGCGTGGCGACATTTCTGAATTTGCTCCACGTATTCACACCATCAAAATCAACCCAGACAAGATCAAAGACGTGATCGGTAAGGGCGGGGCTGTGATTCGTGCGCTGACCGAAGAAACCGGCACCACAATCGAAATCGAAGATGACGGTACCGTGAAAATCGCAGCGACCGACGGTGATAAAGCGAAACACGCTATCCGCCGTATCGAAGAGATCACCGCTGAAATCGAAGTGGGCCGTATCTATAACGGTAAGGTCACTCGTATCGTTGATTTCGGTGCGTTTGTTGCCATCGGTGGTGGTAAAGAAGGTCTGGTTCACATCTCTCAAATCGCTGACAAGCGCGTAGAGAAAGTGACTGATTACCTGCAGATGGGTCAGGAAGTTCCGGTGAAAGTACTGGAAGTTGACCGTCAGGGCCGCGTCCGTTTAAGCATTAAAGAAGCAACCGAGCAGTCTCCAGCAGAAGATGCAGCACCGGCTGCGCCAGAAGCTGAGTAAGGTTTGCCAATTAAGCTCTCCATGGTGACATGGAGAGCTGTTTGTTACGGGACAGGATGTCTCGTTTGCAGCCGGGGGACAGGACGTTCATCCATTTGTTGTGTTCGGGAGTAGGAAATGAAGCCTTTTTTGCGCTGGTGTTTCGTTGCGACAGCTATCACGCTGGCCGGATGCAGCAACTCTGCCTGGCGTAAGAACGAAGTATTAGCGGTGCCACTGCAGCCTACGCTGCAACAGGAAGTGATTCTGGCACGCATGGAACAAATACTTGCCAGTCGGGCTTTAACCGATGACGAACGCGCACAGCTTTTATATGAGCGCGGAGTGTTGTATGATAGTCTCGGTCTGAGGGCTTTGGCGCGGAATGATTTTTCACAAGCGCTGGCCATCCGTCCCGATATGCCTGAAGTATTCAATTACTTAGGCATTTATTTAACGCAGGCAGGCAATTTTGATGCTGCCTATGAAGCGTTTGATTCTGTACTTGAGCTTGATCCAACTTACAACTACGCGCACTTAAATCGCGGTATCGCCCTCTATTACGGTGGCCGTTATCGTTTAGCGCAAGATGATCTGCTGGCGTTTTATCAAGACGATCCCAACGATCCTTTCCGTAGCCTGTGGCTCTATATTGCTGAACGCAATCTGGACGAAAAACAGGCCAAAGTGGCGCTACAACAGCGTCTCGAGAAATCGGATAAAGAACAATGGGGATGGAACATTGTCGAGTTCTACCTGGGCAACATTAGCGAAAAAGAGCTAATGGAACGCCTCAAGGCGGACGCAACGGATAACACCTCGCTCGCTGAGCATCTCAGTGAAACCAACTTCTATTTAGGTAAGTACTACCTAAGTCTGGGGGATAAGGACAGCGCTAAGGCACTGTTCAAGTTAGCGGTTGCTAACAACGTACACAACTACGTTGAGCATCGTTATGCATTGTTGGAATTAGCGCTCTTGGGCCAGGAGCAAGATGACCTGGCAGAATCGGACCAGCAATAGCTGACGAACAACGATCGTCCCATACACTTTTTAACTAAAGTCATCACCTTCGCGGGTGAGGGCGTTTTTGTTCGTTAATCAATCAAATTTGAGCCGGTTCACACTTTTCAATGAAAATTGCAGATCAATTTCACGATGAGTTACGTAGACTGGCCGCCATCAATGAGGCACATGTACTACATGACTGATATCATCGAAACCACTTTTTCTGATCTGGGGCTGCATGCCTCCATCATTCAGGCTCTTAACGACCTGGGCTACGAAAAGCCATCACCAATCCAGGCAGAGTGTATCCCACATCTGCTGAATGGCCGTGACGTTCTGGGTATGGCCCAGACCGGTAGCGGTAAAACTGCAGCGTTCTCCCTGCCGCTGCTGAACAACCTCGATCCTGAGCTGAAAGCACCGCAGATTCTGGTGCTGGCGCCGACCCGCGAACTGGCGGTTCAGGTTGCTGAAG
Organism: Cedecea sp.; assembly: GCF_036500665.1. Classification (NCBI taxonomy): domain Bacteria; kingdom Pseudomonadati; phylum Pseudomonadota; class Gammaproteobacteria; order Enterobacterales; family Enterobacteriaceae; genus Cedecea; species Cedecea sp. The sequence continues at coordinate 37,039 of NZ_DASYBS010000021.1, read as the reverse complement.
CCATGACGGATTTCTCTAAACATATGCACGGTGTGAACGTTGTTGCCCTTTACGGCGGCCAGCGTTATGACGTGCAGCTGCGCGCTCTGCGTCAGGGACCACAGATTGTTGTCGGTACCCCAGGGCGTCTGCTTGACCACCTGAAGCGCGGTACGCTGAACCTGTCCGGCCTGAAAGGTCTGGTACTGGATGAAGCGGATGAGATGCTGCGTATGGGCTTCATCGAAGACGTTGAAACCATCATGGCGCAGATCCCGGCTGAACATCAGACCGCGCTGTTCTCCGCTACCATGCCGGAAGCTATCCGTCGCATTACCCGTCGCTTCATGAAAGATCCTCAGGAAGTGCGCATTCAGTCCAGCGTCACCACTCGTCCTGACATCAGCCAGAGCTTCTGGTCTGTTTACGGCATGCGCAAAAACGAAGCACTGGTTCGTTTCCTGGAAGCGGAAGACTTTGATGCAGCTATCATCTTCGTGCGCACCAAAAACGCGACCCTGGAAGTGGCTGAAGCGCTGGAGCGCAGCGGTTATAACAGCGCCGCGCTGAACGGTGACATGAACCAGGCGCTGCGTGAGCAGACCCTGGAGCGCCTGAAAGATGGTCGTCTGGACATCCTGATCGCGACCGACGTTGCGGCCCGTGGCCTGGACGTTGAGCGTATCAGCCTGGTTGTTAACTACGACATCCCGATGGACTCCGAGTCTTACGTTCACCGTATCGGTCGTACCGGTCGTGCTGGTCGTGCTGGTCGTGCGCTGCTGTTCGTTGAGAACCGTGAACGCCGTCTGCTGCGCAACATCGAGCGCACCATGAAGCTGACTATCCCTGAAGTAGAGCTGCCAAACGCAGATCTGCTGGGCGAACGTCGTCTGGCTAAATTCGCCGCTAAAGTCCAGCAGCAGCTGGAAAGCAGCGATCTGGATCAGTACCGTGGTCTGCTGGCAAAAATTCAGCCTTCTGCTGAAGAAGAGCTGGATATCGAAACGCTGGCTGCAGCCCTGCTGAAAATGGCTCAGGGTGAGCGCCCACTGATTCTGCCGCCAGATGCACCAATGCGCCCACGTCGCGAATTCAAAGAGCGTGACGATCGTTTCGAACGTCGCGGCGACCGTAATGACCGTGGCCCTCGTGGCGACCGTCCAGAGCGCGGTGGTGAAGATCGTCCACGTCGCGAGCGTCGCGATGCAGGCGATATGGAACTGTACCGTATTGAAGTGGGCCGTGATGATGGCGTTGAAGTTCGTCACATCGTTGGCGCTATCGCTAACGAAGGTGATATCAGCAGCCGTTACATCGGTAACATCAAGCTGTTCGGGACCCACTCCACCATCGAGCTGCCGAAAGGCATGCCGGGTGAGGTTCTGCAGCACTTTACCCGCACGCGTATTCTGAACAAGCCGATGAATATGCAGCTGCTGGGTGATGCGCAGCCTCGTCCAGAGCGCAGCGGTGAACGCCGTGGCGGTCCTGGCCGTGAAGGTGGTCGTGGTTTCGGCGGCGAACGTCGTGAAGGCGGTCGTGGTCCACGTCGTGAAGGCGCCGGTGCCGGGGCTGGCCGTAGCTTCAGCGGTGAGCGCCGTGAAGGTGGCCGTGGCCCGCGTCGTGAAGACGGTGCCGCAACCGCACGTCGTCGCTTCGGTGATGCATAATTGACCTATAATCTGCCGTATTATTTTTAAACGGCAGTGATAAAAGCCCCGGTTATCGCAATCGGGGCTTTTTTTTATCCCTTTTGTACTCATGTACTGGTACAATGAACCACATAAGACAATTTCGTCGTGCTCAGTTTTTCAGGGATCCGATATGACAACGTTAACCTCCACCGGCACCAGGCCTTCGTTACTAGGCGGTGTAATGATTATCGGTGGAACCATCATTGGCGCAGGGATGTTTTCGTTACCCGTGGTGATGTCGGGTGCCTGGTTCTTTTGGTCGCTGGCCGCGCTGGTGTTCACCTGGTTTTGCATGCTGCATTCCGGATTAATGATCCTGGAGGCGAACCTTAACTACCGCATTGGCTCCAGCTTCGACACCATCACCAAAGACCTGCTCGGTAAAGGCTGGAATGCAATAAACGGCCTGTCGATTGCCTTTGTGCTTTATATCCTGACCTATGCCTACATCTCGGCCAGCGGCTCTATTCTGCATCACACGTTTTCGGAGCTATCGCTCGATGTACCGGCTCGCCTGGCGGGGCTGGTCTTTGCGCTGGTTGTGGCATTTATCGTCTGGCTGAGCACCAAAGCGGTGAGCCGTATGACGGCGATTGTCCTGGGCGCGAAGGTCATCACTTTCTTCCTGACCTTCGGCAGCCTGCTTGGACACGTGACGCCAGTTACACTGTTTAACGTGGCGGAAAGCAATGCTTCTTATACGCCATACCTGCTGATGACGCTGCCGTTCTGCCTGGCCTCTTTTGGCTATCACGGCAACGTACCGAGCCTGATGAAGTATTACGGCAAAGATCCACGCACCATCATTCGCTGCCTGGTGTACGGCACGCTGATGGCGCTGGTGCTGTACGCTATCTGGTTGCTGGGGACGATGGGGAATATCCCTCGTCCGGAGTTCATCGGCATCGCGGAGAAGGGCGGTAACATTGACGTGCTGGTTCAGGCGCTGAGCGGCGTGCTCAACAGCCGGAGCCTCGACTTGCTGCTGGTGGTGTTCTCAAACTTTGCGGTAGCGAGCTCTTTCCTCGGCGTCACGCTGGGGCTGTTCGATTACCTGGCGGATCTGTTTGGTTTCGACGATTCCGCACTGGGGCGTTTGAAAACGGCGCTGCTGACTTTCGCCCCGCCGATTGTCGGCGGCCTGCTGTGGCCGAACGGCTTCCTGTATGCGATTGGCTACGCGGGGCTGGCGGCGACTATTTGGGCGGCGATTGTCCCCGCGCTGCTCGCCAGGGCTTCCCGTAAGCGTTTTGGCAGCCCTAAATTTCGTGTCTGGGGCGGTAAACCAATGATTGCCCTGATTCTGGTCTTTGGCGTGGGCAACGCGCTGGTCCACATCCTTTCTACCTTCGATGTGCTGCCGGTTTATAAGTAAAGATGAATGGGCCCTTTCAGACTGAAAGGGCCTGATACAACGCTAACCTAAAAGCTCTTCTTTAACCTGCATCGCCAAATCAAACGAATGCAAACGAGCCTGATGATCGAAAATCTGCCCGTTAACCATAATTTCATCCGCTTCGGTTTCACGCAGGATGGACTCAAGGCCGTGGCGCACCTTCGCTTTATCCCCCACCAGAGACATGCTCAGCGCCTGCTGGACGCCATACTGTTCTGAAGCAGACCAAAGTTGATGCATATTCTCCACCGGCGGCGGTAGCTGTCCGGTTTCTCCGCGGCGCAGTCGAACAAACGCCTGCTGCATGGAAGTAAACAGAAACTCCGCGTCCCGGGTACTGTCTGCTGCCACGATATTGATGCACACCATCGCGTAAGGTTTTGCCAGCCGCTCGGACGGCTTGAAGTTCTCGCGGTACAGCTGTAGCGCCCGGAACAGCATGTCAGGGGCAAAGTGCGAGGCAAAAGCAAACGGCAAACCAAGCTGCGCCGCCAGCTGAGCGCTGTACAGGCTGGAGCCTAGCAGCCATACCGGGACCTTTTCCCCATAGCCCGGAACGGGGCGAACGTGTGGATTTGGGTCGCGGGCATCGAACCAGTCAACCAGCTCCGCGACATCCCGGGGGAAGTTATCAACGTCGCCGCTCATATGGCGTCGCAGCGCTCGCATGGTGGGCTGGTCGCTGCCCGGCGCGCGGCCAAGCCCAAGGTCAATACGCCCCGGATAGAGTGCGTTCAGGGTACCGAACTGCTCGGCAATGACCAGCGGTGAGTGGTTAGGCAGCATCACACCGCCGGAACCTAAGTGCAGCGTCGTGGTGTTTGCCGCCAGGTAACCAATCAGCACCGACGTTGCCGCGCTGGCGATGCCGACCATATTATGGTGCTCCGCGAGCCAGTAGCGGTGATAGCCGCGCTTTTCAGCCAGCCGGGCGAGATCCAGAGAGTGGGAAAAGGCTGCCTGGGCCGAGGAGCCTTGAGGGATCGGCGCAAGATCGAGCACCGAGAAAGCAATGTTTTTGTCAGTCATAACCGCTCACTTTTATTACAGCGTAGTCATCAGATTGAAGGTCTTCTTCCAGCCTGGCGCAGGAATACCGCGCCGGCCAGAAAAGCTGCACCTTTAATAGTGCATTAAAGAATGACCAGACTTGTTAACAAAGTGAGCTATTATCAGGCCTGCAGCTCCAGCCCGGCAACGCGTCGCCAGTAGCCGTTGCAGTCGCTGTGGTTGGTCAGCGGCAGTGGTGCGATGCCGTTTTCATTGGCGCGGAAGGCGTTCAGAATATCCAGCGTCCCCGGACCCATTGGTGACAGGCGAACGATATCTACCAGCCCTTTCATCGACGTCAGCTCATTGCCGAGGTTATACACATAGCCGCTCATGGTCTGAATACCGTTAAGCACGAAGACCTGCTGCTGCTCCTGAGAGCGCATGTCCCGGCCGTTCGGATAGTTAATGCAGCAGGTTTCGCATTCGTCCTTGGCGCGATCTTCTGAGCGTGCGGTAAAGCAGCGTGCGGAATAAGCCAGCGGCAAATGGCCGTAGCTCAGTACTTCCACTTCGAACTTATCGCGAATACCGAGTTCTTCGCACTGGGTAAGCATATTGGTCAGCCAGTCCCGTGAGAGTTCAACCGGCATACACCAGCGCATCATGCCCTGCTTGTGCAGCAGGCGCAGCGTGACGGCGTTATAGCAGTTGAGCGCGTGCCCGGCGACGAACGGCAGTTTGCGCTCGGCGGCCATATTCACGCTGCCGATGTCGTTGGCCTCAATCAGAAAGTCGCCATTTTCCACGTAGCGTTTCAGCTCGTTCAGCTCGGAAGGCGCCTGCACCAGCGCCAGCGTAGAGAGCACAACCTGTTTGCCTTGCCCCGCGAGCATTTTGGCCATATCCAGCCAGTCACCGACTTTGGTTGCCCGGCGTTTACTGCAGACCGCTTCTCCCAGGTAGATAATATCGGCACGGCTTTCTGCTGCCGCCTGATAAAATTTTTCCAGCGTCTCTTTTGGCCAGTAGTAAAGCACTGGCCCTAATGAATATTTCATGCTTTTTCCTACTGCCATTTACGGTGATAGGCACCGAGAGTCGTTTGCGTGCCTTCGGCCATGGAGCCCAGCGCTTCCATCCAGGCAGGCTGTGCCTGGTAGCCTTGAGGATCGGCCATGCAGCGATCGATGGCCTGACGCCAGACCTTAGCGACCTGAGTCACGTAGGCCGGGCTGCGCTGGCGCCCTTCGATTTTTACCGAGGCAATATTGGCGGCCAGTAGGTCCGGCAGCAGCTCAAGCGTGTTAAGGCTGGTCGGCTCTTCCAGCGCATGGTAGGGACGGTCGTCCACCAGGTAACGCCCTTTGCAAAGCGTTGGATACCCGGCGTTTTCGCCGTCCTTATAGCGATCGATCAGCACGTCGTTGAGGCGAGATTCCAGCCCCTGCGGCGTCTGTTGCCAGCGCACAAAGCGGGCGGGGGAGCAGGCACCCACGGTATTCGGCGACTCGCCGGTGAGGTAAGACGAGAGATAGCAACGCCCTTCGGCCATAATGCACAGGCTGCCGAAGGCAAATACCTCCAGCGGCACCGGCGTGACGCGAGCGAGCTGTTTAACCTGATGAATAGAGAGCACGCGCGGCAACACCACACGGGCAACGTCAAAGTGGCGATGATAAAAACGGATCGCTTCTTCATTAGTGGCCGAAGCCTGGACCGACACATGGCGCTCAATGTGTGGATAGCGCTCAGCGGCATACTCCAGCATGGCCAAATCCGCCAGGATCAGCGCATCGGCCCCAAGCTGCGCGGCCATATCAACCGCCCGCTGCCAGCGCACGTAGCCGTCCGGATGAGCGAAAGTATTGATGGCAATATGCAGCTTACGGCGGCGTTGATGCACGTAGCTGACGGCTTCCTGCAGCTTTTTCTCGGTGAAGTTAAGGCCGGCAAAATGACGCGCGTTGGTATCATCTTTCAGGCCGATGTACACCGCATCTGCACCGTTATCGATGGCCGCTTTCAACGCCGGAAGGTTTCCGGCCGGGCAAAGCAACTCCATAATTTATCCTGAATCATAGGGGGCACGAATAAATGCCCGCGCTGCACAGGGACGGGCAGCAAATTGTTAACGAACCGGGATTTTAGTTAACCTGTCGGCGACAATTTTTGATTTGAGGCAGAGAAAGGCGTATTGCTTAGAGGGCACACCGCCAATATAGCCGTGCGGCAACCTGCGGAATTGTTGATTTGGCGCGTCATCGGGAATTGTCGTTATGGCAAAATAACGGCAAATTTTTTAAAGGAGTCAAAACCCGTGTTCGATAAACTGCGTTCTCGCCTGGTTCAGGCTGGTCCTTCATTGCTGCGGGTTCCGGTCAGATTAACCCCTTTTGCCGTTAAGCGTCAGGTACTGGAGCAGGTGCTTGGCTGGCAGTTCCGTCAGGCGCTGCAGGACGGGGAGCTCGACTTTCTTGAAGGTCGCTGGCTAAGTATTGAAGTGCGTGACCTTGGGCTAAAGTGGTTTACTTCCGTTGAGGACAATAAGCTGCTGGTGTGCGACGATGCGTCAGCAGACGTGAGCTTTAGCGCTGAGGCCAATGACCTGTTGCTGATCGCCGCTCGCAAGCAGGACCCGGATACGTTGTTTTTCCAGCGCCGCCTGGTCATTGAAGGCGACACGGAACTCGGGTTATATGTGAAGAATCTAATGGATGCCATTGAGCTGGATGCCATGCCTAAACCGCTGCGCATCCTGCTGCTACAGCTGGCTGATTTTGTTGAGGCGGGTTTGAAACATAACGCCGCCCCTGAAGGTAATTCGATAGGTGAGCCATGTTAATTCGTGTAGAGATCCCCATTGATGCTCCTGGCATCGACGCGCTGTTACGCCGCGCTTTTGAAGGCGATGGCGAAGCTGAGCTGGTCAGAGCGCTGCGGGAAGATGGGCTGTTAACGCTGGGTCTCGTTGCAACCGATGATGAGGGACAGGTGATTGGCTACGTCGCCTTTAGCCCGGTCGCCGTCGAGGGTGAAGAACTGCAGTGGGTGGGTCTTGCTCCGCTGGCGGTGGACGAATCCGTTCGCGGTCAGGGCATTGCCAAACAGCTGGTATATGAGGGGCTGGATTCTCTGAATGAGTTTGGCTACGCTGCGGTAGTGACGCTGGGCTCGCCGGAGATGTACGGCCATCTTGGCTTCCAGCCTGCGGCCCGTTACGACCTGCACTGCCGTTGGTCGGGCACCGAAGCTGCATTCCAGGTGCATCCTCTGGCAGACGACGCTCTGAATGGCGTAAGCGGTCTGGTTGAGTATTCTGACCACTTCAATCGCGTTTAGCGGGCTTCCCCTTGAAGGCATGCCAGCAGGTCTTCAAGGGAGACCTTTCCTCCGACCAGCCGTTCTTTCTCGGCCTTGCTCAACTGCTTAATCCTGTATTCGGCACGTAGCGCCAGCGAACGATCGCCAACTGCCTGGCTAAAAGCCAAAGCAAGCTGCCCTTTTCCACGCAGAGCTTTAGCCCCTTTCCCGGCCTGATGCTGGGCAAAACGGCGCTCCACATTGGTCGTAATGCCGGTATAAAGCCGGTTATCGGTGCAGCGAATTAAATAGAGATACCAGGAAGTCATAGTGCGGGCGCATAATTAGCATTTGTCGCAGAGTATCACTGTTCAGGATGACGATGGAATCACTCAATGCCATCAGCCGCTGGCTGACAAAACAACATGTTCTGAGCTACTGCGTGGGCAGCGGGGACTCGCTTTGGTGTGCGAATGCTTTTTATATCTTCGATGCCGAGCGGGTGGCGTTCTATTTGCTGAGCGAAACCACTTCGCGCCATGGTGAGCTGATTGGCGAGCAAGCGCCGGTTGCCGGCACGATAAATGGCCAGCCAAAAACCGTTGCGCTTATTCGTGGCGTGCAGTTTCGCGGAGAGATCCGCCTGTTGGCGGCAGAAGAAGTGGCCCACTACCGTAGCCGTTATTTAAAGCGCTTCCCGATTGCGAAGGTGATGTCGGCCCCAATGTGGGAAATTCGGCTCGATGAGCTGAAAATGACCGACAACACGCTCGGTTTTGGGAAGAAACTGCACTGGCTGCGGGAAGCCTAACGGCCCAGCAGAATCAATGCTTCACGATTAAACGCCGGGAGATCGTCAGGCGTTCTGCTGGTGACTAACTGGTGTCCATCGACGACGACTTCACGATCGTAAAAATCCGCACCGGCATTTTTCACATCAACGACGATAGGTTTTACCGCAGTGAGCTTTCTACCGCGTATCACGTCCGCGCTGATCAGCAATTGTGGGCCATGGCAAATGGCAAACACGGGTTTTCCGGTGTTAACAAAATCGCGGGTGAAACTGACAAATCGGTCATCGCCTCGTAGGGCGTCAGGGGAATGACCTCCAGGGAGCAACAGGGCATCAAAGTCGGCAGGGCGGACTTCGTCGATACCCTTGTCGATCTTCACTTTGGCTTCGCCTTGTTTGCCGGTCACCGTTTTCCCGGCCTGCTTCTCGATAGTGATCACCTGGTGCCCGGCCTGGCGAAACGCCTCAGCCGGTGAGGTGAATTCAGAGTCCTCAAACTCGTCGGTAATCAGAACTGCAATTTTCTTGCTCATCTTTCCTCCGTTATGTTTGTGACACCATTAAGCCTGGACTACCATGCTGACATTGCAAGCGCTCAGCGTGAACAGGAGGCATTATGAGTCGAATCTTAATCACCGGCGCCACGGGGCTTGTTGGCGGCGATTTGCTGCGACTGCTTAACCAGGATCCCCGTATCAGCGCCATTGTGGCCCCGAGTCGCCGCCCACTGCCGGTTGCGTTGAGCAAGGTGGTTAATCCTCATGACCCGCAGCTTTCCGATGCGCTTGCCCAGGTCACAGAACCGGTTGATATCGTCTTTTGCTGCCTGGGAACGACGCTACGCGATGCGGGCAGTAAAGAAGCCTTTATCCTTGTGGATTACACGCTGGTGGTGGACACCGCCCTTGCCGGCCTGCGACTGGGGGCAAAGCAGATGCTGGTGGTAAGCGCTCTGGGGGCTAACAGCCGCTCGCCGTTCTTCTACAACCGCGTTAAGGGGGAAATGGAAGACGCGCTGATAGCGCAGAGTTGGCCGCGTCTGACCCTGGCTCGTCCCTCAATGCTGCTGGGGGATCGCCACACCAGGCGGTTAAATGAAACGCTGATGGCGCCGATTTTCAAAATGCTGCCCGGTAAGCTAAAGGCCATTGAGTCGATGGATGTGGCAAAAGCCCTGCTTTCTGAAGCATTCAATCCGGCGCGGGAGGGGGTGATGATTCTCGACTCAGGTCAGCTGCGTGAATTAGCCGCACACTCTTCTGGTGTTTAATCTTTCCCATTGCGCCTGCCGCGCATAATATGGCGCCATAAATACTTATCTCGCTAATCAATCTCAGGGAAACGACTATGTCTCTTTCTTCCTCTTCCGCCCCGGGAGTGCGTACTTTTCCGTGGTGGAAGCCCGCGCTGTTTTTCCTGGTGGTGATAGCCGGGCTATGGTACGTGAAGTGGCAGCCCTACTACGGCAAAGCATTTACCGCCGCGGAAACCCACAGTATCGGCAAATCCATCATTGCTCAGGCTGACGCGAATCCGCTCAAAGCCGCGCTGGATTATGCGATGGTCTATTTCCTGGCCGTCTGGAAAGCGGCGGTGCTGGGCGTTATCCTGGGATCGCTGGTGCAGGTGCTTATTCCCCGCGACTGGCTACTGCGCACTCTGGGGCAGCAGCGTTTCAGAGGGACGCTCTTTGGCACGCTGTTTTCCCTCCCCGGCATGATGTGTACCTGCTGCGCTGCGCCGGTGACGGCAGGCATGCGTCGTCAGTCTGTTTCTATGGGGGGAGCGTTGGCTTTCTGGATGGGCAACCCGCTGCTTAACCCCGCGACGCTGGTCTTTATGGGGTTTGTCCTTGGCTGGCAGTTTACGCTGGTGCGGTTAGTCGCTGGCCTTGCGACGGTACTTGGCGTTGCCTGGCTGGTGCAGCGCTGGGTCAAAGATAAACCGCAAAAGATTGAGCCTGTACCTGCCGCCAGCTACCCGGCAGACGCAGGCACTTTCCTGTCTCGCTGGGGAAAAGCGCTGTGGCAGCTATTCTGGAGCACGATCCCTGTCTATGTCCTTGCCGTGCTGGTACTGGGCGCCGCGCGCGTTTGGCTGTTCCCTCATGCCGAGGGTGCCGTGGGCAATACGCTGTTCTGGGTTATTGCCATGGCGATTGTTGGCTGTCTGTTTGTGATCCCGACGGCGGCAGAAATTCCTGTCGTCCAAACCATGATGCTGGCGGGAATGGGCACGGCTCCTGCATTGGCGCTATTGATTACGCTCCCGGCGGTCAGCCTGCCGTCGTTGATTATGCTGCATAACGCTTTCCCGGCTAAAGCCCTGTGGCTCACCGGCGGCCTGGTGGTGCTAAGCGGCGTGATTGTCGGTAGCCTGGCGCTTGTTTAATATTATTTGCCAGCCCTCTGATTAATAAAAGCCACGCAATAGCGTGGCTTTTTAATGGCGAAGAAATCCTGCTCAATATTATTGAGGGAATCACTGCTTCGGAGGTGGATGCTAAATATTAAAAGGACTGCAGGTAATCAATATAGCCTTTGGCGCTGTTTTCCAGCTGTTGGGCCGAGACTTCATATTCGGCACCGTAAAAAGCATAGAATGGCTGATAATCCGCTTCGACATATTTCGCCGTCATTTCAAAGGGCAGAAGTATTTCCTGTAGCGAATGGTGGTAACGCCCGTCGCGCGAAAAATCCTCTTCCTTAATTCCGGCACTAACCGCCAGCGCAAATTTACGGCCTCTGAGCTTGTGCCCACTGGTGGAACCGTAGGCCCAGCCATAGGTAAAGACTTCGTCCAGCCACTGTTTTAGCAGCGGAGGGCAGTTAAACCAGTACAGCGGGAACTGCAGAATAATTTTATCGTGTTGCTCAATAAGCTTCTGCTCTCTTTCAACATCGATAACGCCCTCTTTATAATTCTGATAAAGATTATGCACGGTATATAGCTCCGGGTGTTTTTCTATTTCACTTACCCAGCGCTTATTGATTTTTGACTCATTGACATTGGGGTGAATAACAACAATTAAGGTTTTCATGTCTAATTCCTTATGAGGTGGTTGACCGTAAGCGCTTATTTGATGTTTGCATCATAGGCAGCTTTAAATTAAAGTACAATACTGTCATTGTTGATATGTACTATACAAAAGGATAGTGTCATGAGCGAAGAGATCGCAGCGGATTCCTGCGCATTTATGGGCGATACGGGTTTTGCCTATACGCTGTCGCTGGTCAATGGGAAATATAAAATGATCATTCTCTACGCGCTGGCGGAGCATAAACCGGTGATTCGTTTCAACGAGCTGAAGCGCTGCATCGGTACTATCTCATTCCGGACCCTGAGCCTGACGCTGAAAGAGCTGGAAAACGACGGGCTGATTATCCGTAATGAATATCCGCAGATCCCGCCCAAGGTGGAGTACAGCCTTTCAGAGCGAGGTAAGTCGCTGATCCCGGTGCTGGATATGATGTGTGAATGGGGAAATGTGCATCGCCATGATGGGCTGAAGTGAGGCCTCCCGCGGGTTGGCGGGAAGCCGGTTTTAACGCAGGTGATGAACGACCTGGTTGCTGCTGCCGCGCCAGATAAGCGCCGGATCTTTTAAATCCTGAACAAACTTGCCGTCGACCAGCACGCTAATCAACCCAACCACTTCCTGCTGGGCTGCGTTCAGTTCGTCAATCTTATATCCCGTCCAGACCCAGATATCCTTGCCGGGGCATTCGGCGCGTACGCGCTGCACCAGTTTAAGAATCTCCGGCACATTTTGTGGGTGCAGCGGGTCACCGCCCGAAAGCGAAATTCCCTGGCGCTTAACGCGGGTATCGTTGAGGTCGGCAATAATGCGGTCGGCCATTTCTGGGGTGAACGGCAGACCTGAGTTCACGCGCCAGGTGCTCTTGTTGTAGCAGCCGGGGCATTCATGCACGCAGCCTGAGACAAACAGCGTGCAGCGAGTGCCGGGGCCGTTGACGATGTCGACGGGATAGTATTGATGATAATTCATTTTCGCGTCCCAATTAACGTCATAACTGTGTTGGCTGCTCTCACTCACCCCGGTCACTTACTTATGTAAGCTCCCGGGGATTCCTTCTTTTGCCGCCTTGTTTTGACGTCAATTGCTTTGCGAAAAACTTACTGAAAGTTAGCTTTATCCCAAAGATTTGGCAGCGTTAAAGGTTAAAACTGAAATCGTTAACCGATCTGCCCGTTACCCAGGTGCTTAACGCGACGCTTAACTTCTTCCTGCTTGCCGGCGTTGAACGGACGCGCGTCCGGGCTGCCGAGGTAGCCACATACGCGGCGGGTAACCGATACGCGTGCGGCGTCATGGTTGCCACATTTCGGGCAGGTAAAGCCCTTGCTGGTGCACTCGAATTCGCCGGTAAAGCCACACTCGTAGCATTCATCGATTGGCGTGTTGGTACCGTAATAAGGCACATGCTGATAGCTGTAATCCCATACATCTTCCAGCGCCCGCAGGTTGTGCTGAATGTTCGGGTATTCGCCGTAGCAAATGAAGCCGCCGTTAGCCAGCGGTGGGTACGGTGCCTCAAAGTCGATTTTGTCGTAAGGGTTCACCTTTTTCTCCACGTCGAGGTGGAAGCTATTGGTGTAGTAGCCTTTGTCGGTCACGCCAGGCACGACGCCGAATTCTGCGGTATCAAGGCGGCAGAAGCGGTCGCACAGGTTTTCACTCGGCGTGCTGTAGAGGCTAAAGCCGTAGCCGGTTTCTTCTTTCCAGCTGTCGGTGGCTTCGCGCAGGCGAGCCACGATAGTAACGGCTTTCTCGCGCAGGGCTTCGCTGTCGTAAACGTGCTGGTTACCGAAGAGGGCGTTAACCGTTTCATGAATGCCGATATAGCCCAGCGAAATCGACGCGCGGCCGTTTTTAAAGATCTCAGACACGTCGTCGTCGGCCTTCAGGCGGACGCCGCAGGCGCCTTCCATATAGAGGATAGGGGCCACGCGAGCTTTGACGCCTTCCAGACGGGCAATGCGGGTCATCAGCGCTTTGCGCGCCAGCTGTAAACGATCGTCCAGCAGTTTCCAGAAAGTAGCCTCATCCCCTTTGGCTTCCAGCGCAATGCGCGGCAGGTTCAGGCTTATTACGCCCAGGTTGTTACGCCCGTCGTGGATTTGCTCGCCGTTTTCTTCGTACACGCCCAGGAAGCTGCGGCAGCCCATTGGCGTTTTAAACGAGCCGGTCACTTTCACAACCTGGTCGTAGTTAAGAATGTCCGGATACATGCGCTTGGACGCACATTCCAGCGCCAGCTGTTTGATGTCGTAGTTGGCATCACCAAACTTATGGTTCAGGCCGTCACGGATTGCAAAGACCAGTTTTGGGAACACCGCAGTTTTGCGGTTTTTGCCCAGCCCGGCGATGCGGTTGCGCAGGATAGACGTCTGGATCAGGCGTGATTCCCAACTGGTGCCGAGGCCAAAACCAAAGGTAACAAACGGCGTTTGCCCGTTGGCGGTATGCAGCGTATTCACTTCATATTCAAGGGACTGGAAAGCGTCGTAGCACTCTTTCTCGGTGCGGGAATGTGCATATTCCTCAGCATTCGGGATTTGCCACTCTTCGGCAATCTTACGGTGCTTGTTAAAGCTTTCGGTCACAAACGGCGCCAGCACTTCGTCGATGCGGTTGATGGTGGTGCCGCCGTAAATGTGGCTGGCAACCTGGGCAATTATCTGCGCCGTTACCGCCGTTGCCGTAGAGATAGACTTCGGAGGTTCAATCTCGGCGTTACCCATTTTGAAGCCGTGGGTCAGCATGCCTTTCAAATCGATAAGCATGCAGTTAAACATTGGGAAGAACGGAGAATAATCGAGATCGTGATAGTGGATATCACCGCGCTCGTGTGCCAGCACGACGTCACGCGGCAGCAGGTGCTGCTTGGCATAGTGCTTGGCGACGATCCCGGCCAGCAGATCTCGCTGGGTTGGGATCACCTTGCTGTCTTTGTTGGCGTTCTCGTTAAGCAGGGCGGAGTTAGTTTGCTCAACCAGGCCGCGAATTTCCTGGTTCAGGCGGCCACGCTTCTCGCGCTCAATATCGCGGTCATGGCGGTACTCAATGTAGGCGCGCGCCAGCTGCTTGTAGTTACCGACCATGAGCTGGTTTTCCACGGCGACCTGGATCTCACCGATGTCTACCTGGCTGCGGCCTGCCATCTGCTGACTGACAATATCTGCGACGGTGGCGCAATAGTCCGCGTCATCGACTCCCGCTGCTTTAGCTGCACGCAGAATAGCTTCTCTGATGCGCTCTGAAGTGAAAGGTACTTTGCACCCGTCTCTTTTCATCACATGCGGTGTCATTGTCTCTCCATTTTTATAAAAGGTTATCCACAAAGGATGGGAGGCTCCGGGAGCGCGTAGCTATTTGTCCTGCCATAGACTTCCCGAAGTGCGGCCCTGTTTATCCACAGATAATCCCCAGATTTATCCCTGAGGTGCTGTAGCTATATTAGTCGATAGATACAACATGTAGGGCCGGGATGCATTTTAAGTTCTATATATAGTGATTTGCATCAAACATGTTTACCATTTTATTGATGCAGAACAAGGTAAATCGGGGGCGGTAGAAACGGTGGGCGTTCGCAAAAAAAAGTAAATTAACGGCGGAATTTTTCGTTTAAATATTCAACGAATACGGCCGTTCTGGGAGGGAGTTTTCCGCCGGCATACTTCATCCAAAGCTGCTGCGGCGCGGGCGTGTACTCTTTCAGAATTGCCTTAAGCCGGCCTTCCTCCACGAGCTTATCCAGATACCAGTTTGCCAGGCAAATAATGCCTATTCCTGAAAGTGCCGCGTCGACCAGCGAATCCGGTGACGTGGTGATAAACCACGAAGAGGCTTCGTCTATCAGCGAGTCATCATCCAGCCAATGTTGCAGGCGGCCCGTGCCGGGGTTACGGTGCACAAGGCAGCGGTGATGCAACAGTTCTTCCGGCTTTTGTGGTGTGCCGTAGCGTTCAAGGTAGGAGGGCGTTGCCGCCACTATCGTTTTGCTTTCATAAAGTTCGCGTGCCACTACGCGGCTATCGCGCACAGTTCGGTGCCCAATGGCAATATCTATCCGCTCGCCAATCAGATTAACGCTGCGGGCTTCCATGGAGAGTTCGATGCGTATCTGCGGATAGCGCCGCTGGAATTCGCTCATCAGGGGCATCAGGCAGTGACGACCAAAGCCGGGGATCACGCTAACGCGCAGCAGGCCGGAGGGTTCCGCACCAGGGTTAACTAAAGCCTGATTCAATGCCTGCCACAGCGGCGCAACCTGTTCACGCAGCGCTGTGCCTTCCTCGGTAAGCACCACGTAGTGCGTATTGCGCACGAAAAGCACGATGCCGAGCCGCTGTTCAAGCTGGCGTATGCCCTTACTCACCGCAGCAGGCGTTATCCCCAGCTGGCGCGCGGCGGCGGAAAAACTGTGACAGTCTGCTGCCGCCAGGAAAGCCGGAATAAGCCGATGAACGTCTGCTGAAAGCATCATGCTTGTAACCCTTGGTTGAAACAGATATGCCATGTTATGGACTACAGGTAAGCCCTGTCATCTGAAAAGATAGCCTCATCCAAAAAATGAGGTCTGAAAGATGAAAAAAATATTAGTTCTGGCGGCGCACCGTTCCCCTGATGAATCCCGCATTAACCATGCCGGTGTTGTTGCCCTGAAAGGTATAGAGGGCGTGACCGTCCACGAGCTGAAACGCGAATACCCGGATCACCAGATTGACGTGGCACGTGAGCAGACGCTGCTGCTGGAGCATGAATCTGTGGTGCTGATGTTCCCGTTCTGGTGGTACAGCTCCCCGGCGATCCTTAAGGACTGGCAGGATCAGGTGCTGACTTTCGGCTTTGCTTACGGCACCAGCGGTACCGCGCTGCACGGTAAAAAAATGATGGTGATGACCTCAACAGGTGGCCTGGCCGAGGCCTACAGCGCCGAAGGGGCAAACCACTATACGGTGGATGAGCTACTGCTGCCGTTCCGTGCGATGGCGAATAAAACCGGTATGATCTGGCAGACACCCGCGCTGATCCAGGGGGCGAACACCATTACGGAAGCGCTGATTGATGAAGGTGTAAACGGCTGGCTGAGCCGGATTCAGGGGCTGAAAGGGTAATTTATCCCTCACCTCAGGCTGCCTCTTAGTCACAAATACACTCTATGAAGGATCGGCTCAGGTTCCGTTCACCAGTACATTTGCTTCCCTCTGCAGGCTCGGAATACGGTGAACGTGTCCGGGGGATAACGCCATCCCCCGAACAGCCCCGACGATCGCTCTCTTTCGCTGCTCCCGGCAGCTCAACCCCGCCTGAGTTGGGTCATCACCGGGGACGATAAGAGCCGGGAACAAGGGCGTGGCTGCGGGTCTTGAAGCGACTGTGACTTTGTGTGTAGCTGCGGGTTAAAAGCGAGGCACGGTTCCGGCTTAAATCGCCTCGGTTTTCTCTCCGACTGGCCAGGGTCCGGACGTCGGGAACGGCCGGAGGCTGAGAGCGTCGGGAACGCATCTCAGCCGACCCAGGACTGGGAGATAAAATGGAGGTCTGCCGCTTCAGCGGTCGATTTATTTCGCCGGGAGTCCGGGGTCTCGGGGAAGTGACGGTGACTTCCCCGAGTCGTTCACAGTATCGGTGATGACATGTAAAACAGAACTGGAAGTGAACGGAACTTTAACCAGCCCAACAAAAGAAACAACACCAAGAAGCGTCTTACTCGGCATAGGGATGCATCTCCACCCAATGCTCCGCAATATCCTGTCTTCTGCAAATCCACACGCCTTCATGCTGCTGCACATAGTCGAGGAAACGCTGCAGCGCCCGGAAACGACCCGGCCTCCCCAGCAGACGGCAGTGCATGCCGATGGACATCATCTTCGGTGCCGTTTCACCTTCTTCATACAGCACGTCAAAGCTGTCTTTCAGATAGGTGTAGAACTGCTCGGCGGTGTTAAAGCCCTGAGCGGTGGCGAAGCGCATATCATTGGTGTCCAGCGTATACGGGACAATAAGATGGGGTTTGACGCGGCCGTCTTCGCAGGTGACTTTGCTCCAGAAAGGCAGATCGTCGCCGTAGTAGTCGCTGTCATACAGGATGCTGCCGTGCTCTACCACCAGCCTACGGGTATTCGGGCTATCGCGCCCCGTGTACCAGCCCAGCGGGCGAGAGCCAAACAAATCCTCCAGTATTTCCATTGCCTGATGCAGGTGCTGTCGCTCGGTGGCAGAGTCCATATTCTGATAATGGATCCAACGCCAGCCGTGGCTGACCACGTCGTAATCTGCGGCTTTGATCGCGGAGACAATTTCCGGGTTGCGGGCCAGCGCCATCGCCACGCCAAACACCGTCAAAGGCAGGCCGCGCTTCTGGAATTCATTATGGATACGCCAGAAGCCCGCCCGCGACCCATATTCATAAAGAGAGTCCATCGACATATGGCGATCGGGAAAACTGGCGGCGCCGATGATATCGGAGAGAAACTGTTCTGAGCCGCTGTCGCCGTGCAGGACGTGGTTTTCAGCGCCTTCTTCAAAGTTGAGCACAAACTGAACCGCAATACGCGCACCGCCTGGCCACTGCGCATGGGGAGGATTGCCGGCATAACCGGCAAGGTCACGCGGGTAGTTTTCGGTAAAAGGATAGCGGTTAGCTTTTTCTTCTGATGGCATGATTCTCTCCTTCAACCTTAACTCAGACGAGCAAAAGAGCCCGAAAGCGGCTTTTTGTTCGGGTAAGCGAGGTCACCAAATTTACTGGTGCCGATGCCCAGCGCCACCAGGGACTCCACCAGCTTCACCGCAGCGGTCACGCCGTCGATAACCGGGATACCGATTTCCTCAGTCAGCTCTTTTGCCAGATTCGCCATCCCGCCGCAGCCCAGCACGATCGCCCCACTGTTATCTTCTTTTTTGGCCTGAATGCAGCGTTCACGCACCAGCCGCTGGGCCAGGCCTGTACCGTCTTCCAGCGCCAGAACAGGGAGATCGATAGCGTGCAGCGCGGCGCAATGATGTTCAAAACCGTATTGATGCACTAAGTGACGGGCAATGATCACCGTGCGCGGCAGCGTGGTAACAATCGAGAAGCGAGTCGCCACCATCGTGGCCATATGCATGGCCGCTTCGGCAATACCAATCACCGGCCCGCTGGCTATCTCACGCGCCGCCAGCAAACCCGGATCGCCAAAGCAGGCTATCACGTGCCCGTTCGCCCCCTGCGCTTTGCCCTGCTTAATTTGTTCAAGTACGCCGATGGCCGCGATGGCTTCATCGAAATGCCCTTCAATTGACTCCACGCCCTGCTCCGGACAGCTGGCGAGGATCTGCGTGCCGGGTGCGGCAACGCTGCGGGCGGCTTCAGCAATAGTGTGCGTCATCGCCTGGCTGGTGTTGGGGTTGATCACTTGAATAATAGGCTGCTGCATGGTTATTCCTGTCGGGTGCCGAAGATGCGGGCGAAGTCTGGGGTGGTTTCACCGCTGCGCTCAAAATGCAGGCTGGAAACAATATGTTCGAAGTGGTGCTGCATGGCGACTGTGAGCGGCTCAAGCGCTTTGTTACGCAGCAGTTCGATAAGATTTTCGTGATCGTCGCAGCGGCAGCCACGCTGCCACGGTGCGCCCCATGCGGCGATAACCAGCGATGAACGGTGCGTCAGGCTGGTGACCATTTCAGTCAGCACGGCGTTGCCGGAAATAGCCTGCAGCTGGATATGGAACGCCGCGGAGAACCGAATTGCTGCAGGCCCGTCGCCGTCGCGATGGGCTTTTTCTTCCTGCTGGATAATTTTACGTAACGCGACGAGATGCGGGGCCTGGAGATGTTCAAGCACGTGCGGCAGGTTGGCGCACTCAAGCACCGCCCGGGTCTGGAAGATCGCTTTCGATTCTTCTACGTCCGGCATCGCCACAAATGCACCACGTCCGGGCAGCATGGTGATCATTTGCACCGTTGCGAGGCGCGTTAAGACTTTGCGGATCCCGGTTCGGCTGATGCCAAAAACGTCTGCCAGCGCTTCTTCCGGCAGTTTACTGCCCGGCGGCAGCTGATGTTCAACCATCGCCGTCATCAGCGATTGCCAGATAACGGCTTCTTTATCATGCAGTTCTGCTGGGGCTGTGACCCCGAAATCACGTTTCATCCACTACTCCTGTTAGCATCAGGCACCCTCATTTTGTATACAATATCATTGATAATTGAATACAAGAAATGCAAACCTGGCCTGGTTCCTGCAATACCTATGGCAGACATAATCCACCTTCTGTTTTATAGGAGCAGATCCCATGCCAGGTATAGAGAACAACGCCACAGCCATGAAAGAGAGTGCCCACGCCGGCTACAGCCCGCGCCTGTGCAACGATGACCTGGCCCCGACCCGCCACCAGACTTGGTCCTGGTATAATATTTTTTCGTTTTGGATGTCTGATGTACACAGCATGGGCGGCTATGTGGTCGCGGCCAGCTTTTTTACCCTCGGGCTTGCCAGCTGGCAGGTGCTGATTTGCCTTCTGGCGGGGATCTGTATCGTGCAGCTGTGCGCCAACCTGGTGGCAAAACCTAGCCAGCTGGCGGGCGTGCCTTATGCGGTGATTTGCCGTCAGGCCTTCGGCGTCTTTGGCGCGAATATTCCAGCGGTGATCCGCGGGCTTATCGCCTTCGCCTGGTACGGGATACAAACTTATCTGGCCGCTAACGCATTAATGCTGGTGCTGCTGAAGTTCTGGCCGACGCTTGCCCCAATGACCGGCGTGAGCTTCCTCGGCCTGTCTCAGCTCGGCTGGATTTGCTTCGGTATTATGTGGGTGCTGCAGGCGATGGTGTTCTGGCACGGTATGAACGCCATTAAGCGCTTTATTGATATCGCAGGCCCTGCGGTTTACATCGTGATGATGGCGCTGGCCGGCTGGATCCTTTATCAGACCGGGTTCGATGGGATCTCCTTCACTTTAGCGAGCAAGCAGCTCAGCTCCGGCGAGCAGGTGTGGCAGATGATCACCGCCACCGCGCTGGTCGTGTCGTACTTCTCCGGCCCGCTGCTTAACTTCGGCGATTTCTCTCGCTACGGAAAAAGCATGAAAGAGATCCGCCGCGGTAACCGCTGGGGCCTGCCGTTTAACTTCCTGCTGTTCTCTATTGTGACGGTAGTTATCGTGTCCGGCACCCAGTCTCTGTTCGGCAAGATGATCACCGATCCTATCGAAACCGTCAGCCATATCGGCAACAGCCTGGCGATGGCCATTGGCCTGCTGACGATGATCACCGCGACTATCGGGATCAATATCGTGGCGAACTTTGTCTCCCCGGCGTTCGACTTCTCTAACTGTTCGCCGCAGAAGATCAGCTTCCGTGCAGGTGGGATGATCGCCGCCGTGGGATCTGTGCTGCTGACGCCGTGGAACCTGTTCCAGTCCCCGGAGCTGATTCATTACACGCTGGATGTTTTAGGTTCATTTATTGGGCCACTGTTCGGCATCCTGATCGCGGATTTCTACCTTGTTAAGGGCGGCAAAATCCACGTCGACGATCTGTTCAACGACACGCCAAAGGGCCGCTACTGGTACAGCAATGGCTTTAACCCGAAGGCGATTATCGCCCTGGTGCCTTCGGTCGCCGTCTGCCTGACCATTAGCTTTATTCCTTCGCTGCATGAAGTCGCCAACTTCAGCTGGTTTATCGGCGTCTTCCTCGGTCTGAGCTGCTACCGCTGGCTGGCTCGTAGCGAAAAAGTTGCCGTTTCGAGCGCTTTTACCGGCCGCGTTGCCACCTCTAAAGAGTAAACATTGAGGCCTGAGCCCTCGCGGTTCAGGCTTTTTAATGTCCAGACATACTCTTTTTCTTCTCCACGACGACGACTAGCCCGACAGCGAGTAATATATTCTCCCTTCGCCCTTTCCAGCAAAATCCCGTGTCAAAGGAGAGTCCCTTGCTCAGCAGTAAGAAGTCGGCCACTGAGGCTGCCCCCCATAAGCCATCGGCCTGGTATGTTTTGCTCCTGTTCACCATTCCGCCGCTGCTATGGGCGTGCAATTACATCGTCGGTAAAGCCGTTCGCAACGATATTCCCCCGGTGGGTCTCACCTTTATGCGCTGGCTGGTGGCGCTGATAGTGATCCTGCCGTTTGCGTTCCCTTATATAAAAAGAGACTTTCGCCGTTACCGGGAATACCTGGGCTGGATTATCGCGGTGTCGGTGACCGGCATCGTCTGCTTTAGCCTGCTGGTGTATATCGGCCTGCACCACACGTCGAGCACCAACGCATTGTTGCTTAACTCCTGTATACCGGTTTTGATTATGCTGTTTGGCGCGCTGTTCTTTGGGCATAAGTTAAGCGTCAAGCAGGTGGTAGGCCTGGCGATTTCCTGCTGCGGCGTGCTGTTTATTATCTTTAAGGGCGATATTCACGGGCTGCTGCAAATGGCGTTTTCATCGGGTGACCTGATGCTGCTGGCGGCCATGGCCTGTTTTGCGCTGTATACGCTGTGGATCCGAAAAATCCCTTCCGATATCAGCCGCATGGGGCTGCTGGGCGTTCAGGTAGCTATCGCGCTGGTGGTGACGCTGCCGCTGTGGCTGCATGAGTTGAGCACCGGCGCGGTTCCGCACTGGAACACGATGACGATTTCAGCGGTTATTTTCCTCGGCGCATTCCCTTCTTTTGTTTCATACCTGCTTTACGGGCGCTGCGTGGAAGCCGTGGGTGCCGCACGGGCCGGGCTGAGCATTCACCTGATCCCTGTCTTCGGTGTGGTGTTGTCGCTGGTGTTTCTGGGCGAAACGCTGCATCTTTTCCATATCATCGGGATTGCGACCATTTTGATTGGCGTGGCGTTAGCCAGCAGGCACTAGAGGTTACTTCAGCCAGCCCTCGCGCGATATCAGCGCGGGGGTGAAACAGAATTTTTCAGAAAGCAGAAACGACGAAAGCCTGAATCATTGCTGACTCAGGCTTTCTGAATTGTGGCGGAACGGACGGGACTCGAACCCGCGACCCCCTGCGTGACAGGCAGGTATTCTAACCGACTGAACTACCGCTCCGCGTTTTGTTCCCCGTCGGGAACGAAGCGAATATTACGGTTTGGCCCGATAGCCGTCAACGCTTTTTATCATAAAATTAACCGTTTGCCGCAAAAATCACCTGAGTGGTGATTTTTAACTCATTTCCGCGCTATTTAGCTGCGCCAGAGGCAGCTTCCGCCTTTCTTCTGCACCAAATCAAGACGAGATTCATGCGCAAGCAGCTCTTCATCACTGGCGTGGATGACCCGCATGCCTGACGCACGGCGCACGACACGCTGGATCCCCCCGCTGCCCTGCTGCTGCTGCACATCACCTTCCATTGAGAATTTCAACGATGTTTGCCCGCCGGTCATCATCAAATAGACGTCGGCCAGGATTTGGGCATCGAGCAATGCGCCGTGCAGCGTACGCTTGCTGTTGTCTATTTCATAGCGCGAGCAGAGCGCGTCGAGGCTGTTTCGCTTGCCCGGGAACATCTTACGGGCCATTGCCAGACTGTCGGTTACCTTACAGAAGGTATCCGTTTTGGGAATGTCGCGGCGCAGCTTGCTGAACTCGTAGTCCATAAAGCCGATATCGAACGAGGCGTTATGAATGACCAGTTCGGCGCCGCGAATATAGTCGAGGAACGAGTCTGCAACCTGGTCAAACGTCGGTTTATCCGCCAGGAATTCATCAGCAATACCGTGAACGCCAAAGGCTTCCGGATCCACCAGCCTGTCGGGCTTTAGGTAGACATGGAAGTTATTGCCCGTCAGGCGGCGGTTGATCACTTCAACCGCACCGATCTCGATAATGCGGTGCCCTTCGTAATGAGCACCGATCTGGTTCATACCGGTGGTTTCGGTATCGAGAACTATCTGTCTGGTCGTGGTAGAAATCATATAGCTGTGCTCATCGCGCTCGTTTATGTCAGACTTGGCCTTTTCATCACAGGAAGTCTACCAGAGATGCGTAAACAGGTAGAAGTTTTCACCGATGGCTCCTGCCTGGGGAACCCAGGACCGGGCGGCTATGGTGCGATTTTACGTTACAAACAGCACGAAAAAATCTTCAGCGAAGGGTTTCGCCTCACCACCAATAACCGCATGGAGATGATGGCCGCTATTGTTGCGCTCGAAGCGCTCATCGAACCCTGCGATGTGGTCCTCAGCACCGACAGCCAGTATGTCCGCCAGGGCATTACCCAGTGGATCCACAACTGGAAAAAGCGAGGCTGGAAAACGGCCGACAAAAAGCCGGTGAAGAACGTAGATTTATGGAAGCGTCTTGATGCCGCTCTGAGCCACCATCAAATTAAGTGGGAATGGGTGAAAGGCCACGCCGGCCACCCGGAAAACGAACGCTGCGACGAACTGGCTCGCAACGCTGCGTCCCGTCCTACTC
Source organism: Cedecea sp. (assembly GCF_036500665.1). NCBI lineage: Bacteria > Pseudomonadati > Pseudomonadota > Gammaproteobacteria > Enterobacterales > Enterobacteriaceae > Cedecea > Cedecea sp. The sequence continues at coordinate 13,456 of NZ_DASYBS010000021.1, read as the reverse complement.
ATGAGGATGTGGGTTATCAGCCGGACGGGGCTGCACCTTAACAGCATCACGATATTGCCGCGTCGCCCCCACCGCCGAGCGAATCTGATTTTTCGCTTTGCGGCTTCTCATCGGATTCAACGTGAGCGGGAGTGTGCGTTTGCGCGCCACGATTACATGCATACAGCCAAGCGCAGGCAGATGGGTGCTCAACAACTTCCCACCCTGCTTATGCCAGGGCAATACCTGGAAACTACGCCGGTACATCACTTCAAAATTCAGCAAAGACAGCCAGTCCAGCTGCCGCATTGGGGTAAACATACGGCAATTATAAGGTACTCGCTTGCGCAGGAATGGGACGGTTTTCCCTAACCCCAGCAGGCTTATAGGATTGAAGCTGCTGAGAATGATCCAGCCGTCGTCGATTAACACGCGGTCGACTTCCCGCAGTAAGCGATGAGGATCTGAGCACCAGGGTAACGTGTGGGCCAGCAGGCAGGTATCAACCGACTTTGCCGCAAACGGTAAATGAAGAGGGTCAGCATTTACCTGCAAATGCTCTCCCTTTAATGCCACATTCACCTGATGTGAAATCGCGCAGGCTTCAGTGTTAACTTCCGCACTCAGGTTGCCGATTTTCAACAGGTGAAAACCGAACATTTTGCCAAGCCATGGGCGCAGCTGCTCTTCAAGCGCTTCCCGGTAATATTCCCCCCACCGCAACTGCGCCCAATGATGGGGGGAAGTGATAATCTCAGGTATCCTTGCCGGTTTCATCACTACCTTCTTAATCGCCATAGAGAGGTTGAACTATGAATCTTAACAGTATTCGCGCCTTCCAGGATAACTACATCTGGGTGCTTAATAATGCGCAGGGAAAATGCGTAATTGTCGATCCGGGTGAAGCCGCGCCGGTCTTGAAGGCAATAGAGGAAAACGGCTGGCAGCCAGAGGCCATTTTGCTGACCCATCATCATGCCGATCACGTTGGTGGCGTTCAGCAACTGAAGGACAAGTACCCGAACATTGAGGTCTACGGCCCGGAGGAAACCCGGCAGAAAGGGGCTACGCAGATCGTTGGTGAAGGGGATAAGTTTAGTCTGCTTGGGCGTGAATTTCGCGTGATAGCAACACCTGGTCACACTTTAGGACATATCTCTATTTTTAGTTTTCCTTATCTATTTTGCGGCGACACAATGTTTTCTGGCGGCTGCGGAAGACTTTTTGAAGGTACGGCAGAGCAGATGTTTACATCATTTCAAAAACTTAATTCACTACCCGCTGAAACCCAGATTTGTTGCGCACATGAGTACACCGAGTCAAACATAAAGTTTTCCTTAAGTATTTTACCCCATAATGAGCAATTAAAGGGATATTATCGAAAAGTTAAGGAGTTACGCGCAAAAAATCACTCAACCTTGCCGTCAACGCTGCAAACAGAACGCCAAATAAATATTTTTTTACGCACGGAAGATAATGTTTTAAAAGAAAAAATATCAAAAGAAACAAACTTGCAACAACCCCATGAGATATTCGCCTGGTTAAGGACAAAGAAGGACAGCTTCTGAATATTCTGGTTGTGTTGTCGAAAAGGCGACGGTATTATCGCTCGTCTTTTAAGCAACCATTGACACACACATGAAGGCAAAAGCGATACTACTCGCCTCTGTCTTGCTTGTCGGGTGCCAGGCGTCAAAGCATGATGCCAACATTCAACAGCACGCACAGAGTCTGTCTGCAGCTGGTCAAGGTGAAGCAGGAAAGTACACAGGTCGAGCGGCCTCTGCGCGATGGATGGATGATGGAACCTTCCTCGCGCAAGACCAAAACCTGTGGAACTTCATCGGCAACGAGCTAAAGATGGGGATTCCGGAAAACGTCCGGATCCGCGAACAGAAACAGAAGTACCTGAGTAATAAGAGCTATCTCCACGATGTAACATTACGGGCAGAGCCGTATATGTACTGGATTGCCGGGCAGGTTAAGAAACGCAACATGCCAATGGAACTCGTACTACTACCCATAGTGGAGAGCGCTTTTGACCCCCACGCGACGTCTGGCGCAAATGCAGCAGGCATTTGGCAGATTATCCCAAGTACGGGGCGCAATTACGGTCTTAAGCAGACCAAAGCGTACGATGCACGCCGTGATGTAGTGGCTTCCACCACTGCCGCACTGGATATGATGCAGCGTTTGAACAAGATGTTTGACGGCGACTGGTTGTTGACCGTGGCAGCGTACAACAGCGGCGAAGGCCGTGTGCTGAACGCCATTAAAGCGAACAAATCGCGGGGTAAACCTACCGATTTCTGGTCGCTGGCTTTGCCGCGTGAAACAAAGATCTACGTACCGAAAATGCTGGCGCTGAGTGACATACTCAAAAACAGTCAGAAGTACGGCGTACGTCTGCCAACAACGGATGAAAGCCGCGCGCTGGCGCGTGTTGAAGTAAGCAGTCCGGTTGAGTTAACGCAGGTCGCCGAAATGGCAGGCATGTCGCTTACCAACCTGAAGACCTTCAACGCTGGCGTGAAAAGTTCTACCGTTGGGAAAAATCAGCGTTACGTGATGGTGCCGAAAAAGCATGCCGAGCAGCTGAAAGCCTCTTTGGCTTCTGGTGAAATCGATGCTTTACAGCCAACGCTGGTTGCGGATAACCGCAGCAGCGCGGGTGGCAACAAATCTTATAAGGTGCGGTCCGGGGATACCTTGTCCACTATTGCTTCACGCCTCGGTGTGAATGCAAAAGATTTGCAGAGCTGGAATAACCTACGCGGTTCGCACCTTAAAGTTGGGCAAACGCTCAGCGTGAAAGGTGGCGCAACGCAGCTTGCTGATAACAGCAGCATCACCTATCAGGTGCGCAAAGGTGACTCGTTGTCGAGTATTGCCAAACGTCACGGCGTGAACATCAAAGATGTGATGCGCTGGAACAGCGATACTGACGATCTGAAACCAGGTGACCGTTTAACGCTGTTTGTCAGCAATAACGCGACGCCGGATACCTGATTCAGGTTCAAAAAAGGCACCTTAACGGTGCCTTTTCTTTTGCTTTACGCTTTTCTGGCTTCCAGCATAATGATATCGCTGGTAAACGAGCCGTCCCGCTGCAGTTCAAAGTACTGTTTAACCTCGTCAGAAGCGCTTTTTTGGTAAGCGCGGATCGCATCAGACAACACTATTGGCGTTCGCATTCTTGAAATCCAGCTGGAAAACTCCAGGTTCAACCTGTCACACAACACGCTGTGCGTCATCAGGCCTGCATCGTTAAACAGGCTCAGCCACTCTCCGCTGGAATAATTACGCACGTGCGAAGTGTCACGTAATGCCTCGACCGTTTGCAGCCAGATATCCTTCACCGGGTGACCCGGTGAAGTGACATCCATAAAAATAGCAATGCCACCAGGCTTAAGCACACGCTTCACCTCGCGCAGCGCCTGGCCAACATCGTGCCAGTGGTGGGCGGAATAGCGGCTGATCACGACATCGAAGGTACGGTCGTCGAAGGGAAGTGACTCTGCATACCCCTGGCGAGTCGAAATATTCGTTATTCCCCTCGTCGTTGCCGCTTCTGAGACTACCGTCAACATCTGCTCAGATAAGTCATAAGCCACTACTGACTTCACCTTTGCGGCGGCGATAAAACTCGCATGCCCTGCTCCGCATCCCATATCCAGCAAGGTTGCATGTGGGAAATCATTCAGACGTGCGCTAAGGCGTTCTAAATCTCGCCCCGAGGAATGAACCGTACTGGTCAAATAGGCGCTGGCCTGGGAGCCAAACTGCTGACCGACTTTGTCGTGATGGGATTGCGTTGTCATCGTTATGTCCTTGCGGTTAAGTGAGAAAAGGGGCAGCGCACAGGTCTGCCCAACGGCAGACCTGACGAACCTTATTTCAGCTCAGGCTTGCCGGGACGGAATTCAACGAGTAGCGGGTTATGGTCTGAGGCACGCGTCACCAGCACCGAAGCTTCGGTGACGTTCAAACCACGATAGAAGACGAAATCAAGCGGGCGACCAAACGCCCGGCGGCGATGATCGTCGGTAAAACGGACTTCACGCAGCGTCATTTCGCGGGCAAAACGGAACAATGCATTCATGCGTGGTCGGCTCCAGGCATTGAAATCACCGGCCATGATAACCGGCCCGTTGTGATGCCCTATCTGATCGCCGATTGGCCCAAGCTGTTTGCTGTAAACGTCAACACCAAGGCTAAAATTGACGGCATGAATATTGATAACCATTAGCATACGCCCATCCGGCAAAGGGTAAACGGTCACCAGTGCCGATTTAGACAACCGCAGGATCGGCTCACGTTCACGCAGCGGACAGCAATATACGGGGTGTGCGGCGGAAAGTGTCATAACGCCAGAAGGATGCTGAGGCAAAACAAACGCGGGCACCTGGTCGGCCGCCAGATAGTTGCTGGTCGCAAATCTGACTAATTCAGGCGTGGTTTGCGCTTCCTGTAACAGCATCAGTTGCGCATCTTTGCCAAAAGTTTGCAACACCGAAAGCCAGTCGGCTCGCTGCTGCTTGAAGATGTTCCATACCAGAACACGTATCGTGTCCTGCCCCGGTAAGGGTTCACCGGGAGGTAATGCCTGCCCAATAGTCGCAAACGAGCCGGGAGGCAGAATTCGCTCTGCTGGCTGTCCGGCTACGTATCGCATGGCATAGGTATTCTTGTGCACGTTTGGCTAACGACCTCTGTAACTCAAATACCTGCAGTTCGCAGGCTGTCTTTCAGTTATAGGGACTTTAGCGCAGACTTTCAACGCCCATTACAAACCATTGCCTTTCAGGAGCGTAAAACCGCCACGCTCCTGAAAGAAAAACTTAGCTCATCGCAACACGTGACTGCTTATCCAGCCTGCCGCTGACGCCAATCAGCAGTAGCGCGAGGACAACAATCACCGCACCAATCCACGGCGTTTGTGCCAGACCAAAATTTTGCACCGTTTGGCCGCCAATGACCGAACCAATCGCGATGCCAACGTTAAAAGCGGCGATGTTCAGCCCAGAGGCAACATCAACAGCGTTAGGCGTGTACTGTTCAGCTTTCTGCACAACGTAAACCTGCAACCCAGGTACGTTACCGAAAGCAAATATCCCCATAACCAGAATCGTAATCAGCGCGCCAATATGCGAATGGGCAGTGAACTGGAATACCAGCAGCAGCGCGGCCAGAGCTGCAAAGATAAATTTCAAGGCCGGAACCGCACCGTGACGATCCGCAAGCTTGCCTCCCCAGATATTACCGATAGCGACAGATACACCGTAACCAAGCAAGATCCAACTGACTGCCGAGGGTGAAAAGCCCGCGAGATCCTGCATCATTGGTGCAAGGAAGGTAAAGGCGGTAAACACGCCCCCATAGCCCAGCGCGGTAACCAGATAGATCAGCACCAGACGCGGATGGGTTAATACCTGCAGCTGCTCCTTAATTCCAGCCAGCGCACGATTAGGAATATCTTTCGGGATAAGGATCGTGCTGCTAATCAATGCGATAACGCCAATAGCCGATACTGCCAGGAAAGTTTCACGCCAGCCGAAATGCTGCCCGATGAACGTCCCCAATGGCACGCCGGTCACCAGCGCTACCGTCAGGCCACCAAACATAATGGCAATGGCTGAAGCCGCTTTCTCTTTGGGTACAAGGCTCGTCGCAATCGTCGAACCAATGGAGAAAAATACGCCATGTGCCAGCCCGGTAAGCAGGCGAGCTACGACCAAAGTCTCGTAATTAGGCGACAGCCAGGCTATCACATTCCCTACGGTAAATAGCGCCATAAGGCCGATGAGCAATTGCTTACGCGGCAGTTTGCCTGTTAAGGCGGTCAAAACAGGCGCGCCAATCGCCACGCCAAGAGCATAGATAGATACCAGCAATCCTGCAGACGGAACTGAGATTGCAAGCTGTTCAGCAATCGTCGGTACAAGCCCGACAATAACAAATTCGGTGGTGCCGATTGCGAAAGCACTGATCGTCAGTGCAAGAAGCGCCAGAGGCATAATTTACTCCATAACGGGTGTCTGTTGATGACACGCAGTATGGCGGGATGCTTAAATAACAAAAATATGTAAAATCTCAATAGAATTTTGCTTGTGGAGCAACAATGAAGGCTACATCGGAAGAACTTGCGATTTTCGTTGCCGTAGTAGAGAGCGGGAGCTTCAGCCGTGCAGCAGAGCAACTGGGGCAAGCCAACTCGGCGGTGAGCAGAACGGTTAAAAAGCTGGAGATGAAGCTGGGGGTGAGCCTACTCAACCGCACAACCCGGCAGCTAAGCCTGACGGAGGAAGGCGAACGCTACTTCCGTAATGTGCAGCAGATTCTGCAGGCGATGGCCGCCGCCGAAAATGAAGTGATGGAAAGCAAACAGACGCCGCGGGGATTATTGCGTATCGATGCCGCAACGCCGGTAATGTTGCATTTACTGATGCCGCTGATAAAACCGTTCCGCGAACGCTACCCGGAAATGACGCTCTCGCTTGTCTCTTCAGAAACGTTCATTAACCTCATTGAACGTAAAGTCGATGTGGCGATTCGCGTCGGCAATTTAACCGACTCGAGCCTACGTGCTCGTCCGCTCTTTAGCAGCTATCGCAAGATTATTGCTTCACCTGAGTATCTGGCGGCTCACGGCACGCCGGAGAGTGCCGCCGATCTGGTGAATCACGTCTGCCTCGGCTTTACAGAACCGTCCTCCCTTAACCGCTGGCCGGTTTCACAGGCGGATGGGCAGCTTTTTGAGATAAAGCCAGGTTTATCTTCGAATAGCGGCGAAACGCTTAAACAGCTGTGTCTGTCGGGGAACGGCATCGCCTGCCTGTCGGATTTTATGATTGATAGAGAGATTGAGAGCGGAGAGTTTGTCGAGGTGCTTGCCGATAAGCTTTTACCGGTCAATATGCCTTTCAGCGCGGTGTACTACAGCGACCGTGCGGTCAGTACCCGTATCCGGGCCTTTATCGATTTTCTAAGCGAAGCGGTAAAACGGCCCCCTGAAGGGCCGTAATCAGGATCAGTTATCCCACTTCGGTGCCAGGCCTTCAGGGCTTACCAGGCGGTCATTGCATTCCAGGGCAGCAATGGCCGCCATGTCTTCTGCATCCAGCTTCAGGTTCAGCGCCTGCAGGTTGCTTTCCAGATTCGCACGTTTGGTGGAAGAAGGAATAACCGCGTAACCCAGAGCCATCGCCCATGCCAGAATCACCTGTGCAGGCGTGGCCTGATGTTTCTGTGCAATACGACCGATGGTTTCATCCGCCAACGCTTTACCATAGGCCAGCGTCATATAGGACGTAATGTGGATGTTGTGCTGCTTAGCCCACTCAACCACGGTGTGGTTCTGCAGGTAAGGCGACAGCTCAATCTGGTTAGTCGCGATATTCTCAGCGCCAACCGCGTCAATAGCCCGCTGCATCAGTTCAACGGTAAAGTTAGAAACCCCAATCTGACGAGTCAAACCGGCTTCTTTAGCGGCCAGTAGCGCCTGCATAAATTCGGCAACCGGTACGGCATCGTTTGGCGATGGCCAGTGGATCAGGGTCAGATCAGCATAGTCAGTACGCAGCTTCGCCAGGCTCTCTTTCAGGCTTGGGATCAGTTTGTCTTTGCTGAGATTTTCGATCCAGATCTTAGTTGTGATAAACAGTTCTTCACGTGAAATACCGCTCTCTTCCAGAGCCTGGCCAACGGCCGCTTCATTATCATAGATTTGTGCAGTATCTACAGCGCGGTAGCCGAGCTCCAGTGCTGTTTTAACCGATGCGATGACGACGTCGTCTTTCAGGCGGAAAGTGCCCAGACCGAATGCAGGAATTGCCATTTTTAACCTCATTATAGGGTGTACGTTTGTATGAGGAAGAGTATGCCGGGGGATACTTTGCTGAAAAAGACGGATAAATGCAGAAGATTTTTGCTAAATCAGCAACAATGCTATTTTTCTCTCTGCTGGATGCCGTAACCGCTGGAGTAAAACACTTACTCGGTGCTCAATCCTGCGTTAAAGCGACAATCATAATTAGAATATAATTAACAAAGAGGGTTAATTACATATCCAAATAAATTTAAAACAAACATTACGAGAAAAAAATAAATTCAGCACAAATAATTCCACCCTGAATAAGAAAGGGCATTTTTACTTTCATGGAACTATACAACGCCGCATCGGCAATGCTATATATAACCACCTCTTAGATTTAAACCAATAAAGCATCCGCTTTCTCCGCACCAGGCCAATCGGCAACGGGGTTTATTATTCACATAGAAAATCAATTAATAATAAAAGCATTTAAACAATGAATATATATCAGAACCAATAGCAAATTAAATAGATGTTTAATACTGCTCAAGGATTGGAGCCAGCTGATCATGCACACCACCGATTTTATAAATATTGGCCACACAATTGAGTTACGGAACCTGCCCATAGAAGAGCACCATAGCGCTAATAACAACACCACAGGCAATGATGAATCCCTCCCCCCCCCTTATTTCAGCAATTATTCCATGCCTGAATGAAGAACTGACATTGGGCATCTGCATAAATAAAGCTATGGCGTCTTTTACTCAGCGAGGGGTTAAAGGAGAGGTGATTGTGGGTGATAACGGCTCCACCGATAAATCCGTTGAGATTGCAGAGTCGTTAGGCGCTCGTGTCGTTCATCAGCCAACAAGAGGTTATGGTGCCGCACTCAGCGCCGCTGCTGGTGCCGCCAGGGGTAAATATATCATCATGGCGGATGCCGATGATTCGTATGACTGGAGTCAGCTTGATTGCTTTATCGACACCCTGGAAAACGGCGCTGATTTTGTCATGGGGAACCGTTTTGCTGGCGGAATAGAGGCGGGTGCAATGCCGCCCCTGCATCGCTATTTGGGGAACCCCGTGATGTCCGGTATTGCGCGCTGGCTTTATCGCTCCCCTATTCGAGATTTTCACTGCGGCATGCGCGGCTTCACCCGGGAAGCTTTTCAAAAAATAGCGGCTCGTTCGACCGGAATGGAATTTGCGTCAGAAATGATTATTAATGCGCAAGGTTGCAAAATGAGTATGACGACGCCTTTTGCTTACCTGCTTGTTTCAGGCTGCTGTTTTGTAGGCCACAACATCACAATGATCGCCCTGAACGCTCTACACGTACCATTATGGTCGTCCGTTCTTCTCTCTTTCGGGATTGTCGTAATGCTGGGCTATATATTACACAGCCTCATTACTTTCGAACGTTCCTTCTCTGCTTCCGTCTTCATGCGCTATGCCGCCAGTATGTCATTCAATATCCCGCTTACCTTCGCGACGACCTGGTTTTGGTATTGCTGGATTGGATTTTCCATGTCTGTTGCGTCACCGCTGGCTTCAATCTGCATGGTGCTGCTGAACTACCTGCTTAGCCGCTGGGCTATCGCCCCCTCAGGCAAGAAAAAGGTTATAGATTTATGACTCACCATCCTATTGATTCAGGCGTGTTGCAGGAGATCTTGTCCCGTCATCTTGCACTGTACCGAACAAAAGTACCCCACTATCAAGCAACTATGCTAAATAGCCTGTACTCGATATGGGATAAACATCATGGCAGGTTACTCGATGTTGGTGGTGGGACTGGCGTGATTGCTCAGGCCATCGCGGAGCTCTTCCCTGTCAATGATGTGGTAACAGTAGATCTGGTTGACCGCTTCTGTCCTTCATTAAGCATTACGGCTCGACAGTACGATGGCACAACGCTACCGTTCGCCAACGGCTCGTTTCAGGCTGCCACATTGAATAACGTATTACACCACGTCCCCGTTGCTGCCAGAGTCGGCTTGCTCAGGGAAATAGGCCGGGTGGTGGAAGGCCCGCTTTATATTAAAGATCACGAAAGCGAAGGTTTGCTGGATAACATGCGCCTGATCGCAATGGATGCCATCGGCAATATCCCATTCGGCGGCATGCTATGGGCAAGTTACCTTACCCGCATGGGATGGGAACGCCTCGCCAATGCCAGCGGCTACCGCATCGCTGCCCGCGTGACCCAGTCGCATTACCGCAGTGGAGCTTACGCTCTACTCTTCCCGAATCGACTGGAAATCACGATGCGCTTAGAGAAGGCGCATAATTTTTGAAGATCCTCATGGTAAGCCCTTTCTATGAGACTCACGGCGGCGGTCTGGAACGAGTCGCCGGGCATCTGTGCCGTGAGCTTATGCTACAGGGGGAAAAACTGCTCTGGGCGGCAAGCAGCGATGATGCTCTACTCAACAATGATATTGAAATGCTTCCCCTTCGCTGCATCAACCCTCTGGAAAGATTCACGGGTTTGCCAACACCGCTTCCGGGGCTGCGGGCTATTCCTCAACTCATACGAGCCATACGGCGCAGCGACGCGGTAATTATTCATGACGCGTTATATGCAATTTCTATACTCGCAATGGTAATCGCCAGGATGTTAGGTAAACGTACCGTTCTTATTCAGCATATTGCGGCTATCCCTTTCTCCTCACGCCTCCTGCGTCATCTTATGGCTCTGGCGAACCGGCTAGTGACGCGTCCAATGCTACGGGCGGCCAACGCCCGGGTATTTATTAGCGATACAGTACGCCACGATCTGCTCGGAACTCCCGCTCGTTATCCTTACCAACTCATCTTTAACGGTGTTGACAGGACGACCTTCTTTTTCCGGGGAACGGCTGTAAAAAAAACGATTTTACCTGCCGACATAGCCGTACCTACGGGAATGCGCCCGGTACTCTTTGTTGGTCGCTACGTTGAGAAAAAGGGGCTGGCGATATTACGCACACTGGCGGAAACCCGGCCCGATCTCTTTTTTTTACTGGCAGGCCAGGGACCGCTCAGCCCGGACGACTGGGGATTAAGCAATGTTTACGATCTTGGCATCCAGTCACCTGCTGCGCTGGCCGATCTTTACCATCAGGTCGATCTGCTTCTGCTACCGAGCGTGGGTGAAGGGTATCCGCTGGTTATCCAGGAAGCGATGGCCTGCGGCCTGCCGGTCATCTGCGGTATACCGACTCACCGGGCCGATCCACAGGCCGCGCGTTGGCTATGCGGTGTAGATATCGATCTTGCCAACCCTCAGGCGTCGGCTCATCTCTGCGCCAACGCTATCGATAGCATGGCGCTCAGCGAGTCCGAACGCACCGAGATGGCACATTACGCCACCACCCACTATTGCTGGCAGATCATGGCCAGCAAAGTCCTGGCGCTGGGCATGCCGCCAGACGCAATCATTTCATCAAATGCCTAATGCATATAATGAAACTAGCGACCCCAATTCATACCCGTTTAAGTAAACATCAGCATCTGTTCAGTACTGCTCTGGGCATCGTTATTACTTTTAAAATCACTTTTATTTTTATCTTTGCCTGGCACATCCTTCTGGTAATGGATGAGTTTGCCTAGGTGGGTTATGCGAAGTATTTCTCCAACGGCTTGTTTACGACGGTGCAGCCCAGCAAGGCCGTAGGTTTTGCTGTATTTTATAAAATTGCCCATCTTGTTGGCTGGAATGCCTCATCCATCCTGCTTATCGGGCGGATACAAACCGCGCTACTTGCCTGCGCCACGCTTGCTTTGATCTATGCGTGCGCTCGCCTGCTAGAAGGAAATCGGGTCCGTGCCCTGCTGGTTGTCCTTATTCTGCTTTGCTTCTCTAATTTCATGGAGCGAATATTCCGCACAAGATCGGAGCCAATCGCCGTCTTTTTTGCCGTCACGGCGCTTTGGGTGATATTGCAGGGCCATACGATAAGCGCAAAGCGAATACTTTTTGCCGGTCTTTTCAGCGGGCTGGCATTCCTGGTCACGCAAAAGTCAGTCTATTTTAACCTTGCACTGGGATTGGGGCTGGTCATTGACGCGTTGATGAGAAGAAACTATGCAGTAAGCATTTCCCGGGGATTATGGCTGGTCGGAGGCTGGGGGCTTCCTGTCATTGCCTACTGCGTTATATTCGGGGGAAGCGATCCGATCCGAATTGCTGCCGGGATTATTTTTGGCCCCGTGGAAGTGGCGTTGCGCGGTAACGGAGAATATGAGGGGCTACGGCTGTATGTATTACAGACCCTGATAAAAAACCCACTACTCTATCTGCTTTGTTTCTCCGGCATGATACTGACGCTTAGTCGCATCAAAACGCTGGATGAGCGGAAACGTATCGCTCTGATCTTCTCAGCCATCATCACCATGCTGGTTTTTCTTCACGATCAACCATGGCCGTACGTGTTTATTATGGCGCTACCGTTTATGTCACTCTGGCCTCTGGCCGCCGTTGATTTTCTTATAGTGCGCCAATATAAACTGCTGCTTGCCTGCGTTATCGCCGGGATCACGCTAACCATTGCTTCAAGCTGCGCCGATAACATCCGCTATCTGAACCTTAACAATAGGACACAGCTGGAGCTGGTTGTCAGAGCAGAGGCAATGATAAAGCCTCATGAAAGGTATTTTGATGGGATTGGGATGATACCAAACAGGCTGGAACCCACGCCCTTATGGCTTGATATGCATTATGTCTTAGAAACGCTCAGGCAGGGCAAACGCTCTGAAGCCTATCAAATATTCAGCCATTCACCGCCTAAGATCGTTTTATGGTCCTACCGAATGGACAGGATTTCCCCGGTCGTTGCTGAGGTAATACATAATAGCTACACCAGGGTCGCCCCCAATATCAGGATTGCTGGCCGCCTTCTACATACCGATCATCAGGAAATCTTCAACGTCCCTCTGGCAGGTCAATATCGGCTATATAGTGAGGCAGGTAATCCATTGTCGCTACCGATAGAAATCGATGGCAGCTTGCAGAGCCCACCATTTCATCTCTCCACCGGAAACAAAGTAATCATGCTGCGCGATGGTCCGGCAACGGCGTTACTGCTACCTGAAGGCGCGTACGATAATCTCTTTAAGGTTGGCGATGACAATGAAGATCTTTTTGCCAACACCTACAGCTACTAAACAAAATCCCTGAGGAATTAGGCAGAGATTGATTAGCAGACATCTGACAAAAAAGCAGCGAATTAGATGATACAGATAACCAACGCCGGAAAACGAAAAAAGCCGCATTGCTGTCAGGCAATGCGGCTTTCTCTTATCAGATGCAATAAAACATACTGATGTAAATAAGTGGCGGAACGGACGGGACTCGAACCCGCGACCCCCTGCGTGACAGGCAGGTATTCTAACCGACTGAACTACCGCTCCACCGAATTTTTCTACAACCACCGGTTTGTTGCTCCGGTTTACTGCTTAATTTGATGCCTGGCAGTTGATGAACTTACGTTCACCCTACGGGCCGCTGCTTCGCAGCGTTCAGACTCGCCTTTCGGTTCGTCAGTCCTACTCTCTGAGAGTAGTGAACTGCCTCGTATTACTGACCATTACTGCTAATTTGATGCCTGGCAGTTCCCTACTCTCGCATGGGGAGACCCCACACTACCATCGGCGCTACGGCGTTTCACTTCTGAGTTC